>NZ_JBATXN010000283.1:0-10550 GCF_049673265.1 Mycobacterium sp.
GCCATTCGTCGTTTTCGCGCACATCCAGCAACACCGCCGCGGGACCGAATTCGGCGGGCAGGTCGGCGACGTCGGTCTGTGCGACCACGGGTTCACTATCCATGGCCTCGATCTTGACACGCGGCCAGTCGGCGCGTCGCAGGGCCGCGCCAGCTACCAATGGGTATCCACAGTTTCCACAGGTTTATCCACAGCCAGCCAGCCAGGTCCGCCCGGAGTGAGGCGCGGTAAATCGACCGGCCCGGGTGATCGCTGTGGATAACAACCGGCCAAAATCCAGCCGCGATCGACAGATCCGGCGGGCCCTGAGCGAATTCTTAGCTCGCGTTTATCGACTTGTTACCTCCCCCTTATGGGCGATGTCACACCGCAGCGCGCGGCCGAGCCCCGCCTCGACTCAACCGGAACGATGTCCACCGACCCTCGGCCGGAGTCGTCGGCCAGCAAAATAGACGCTGGTCAACTAGCCGCGTGAGGTTCAATTTTCCCGCCGGTTCATGACGGGCTATGATCGCGACCACAGGAGTAGTTGTGACTGATCTCACTGGGGGAGTGTTGGACGCAAAGGTCGGGGTCATCCGATGACAACGCAACCGATCGGACCGCAGTCGGCGGGATCGTCGTCGCGTTGGTACACCAACTCGGCGACGTGCAATCGCTCCTACTTGCTCGCCGGTTTGCGCGCCGGCCTGATCGCCCTGGTATTGCTGGCGATCCTCGCTGTCATCGTTTGGTTCTGAGCTCCCGCCGCGGGGTATCCACGCATCGCACTCGTTCTTGCGGTGCGCGCGGCGATGGAGCAGGGTTGATCATGGTTGACCAACCCAAGCCGCCGCTCCGCTGACAGCCTGCAAGTGGAGCGTCAGAAGCAGATCGGCAACGATCGTCGAAGGAAGGAATCTCGTGGCTGAATACACTTTGCCCGACCTTGACTGGGACTACGGAGCATTGGAGCCGCATATCTCGGGTCAAATCAACGAGCTTCATCACGACAAGCACCACGCCACCTACGTCAAGGGCGCTAACGACGCTGTGGCCAAACTGGAAGAGGCGCGCGCCAAAGAAGATTTCTCGGCGATTCTGCTGTACGAGAAGAACTTGGCGTTCAATCTGGCCGGCCATGTCAATCACAGCTTGTGGTGGAAGAACTTGTCCCCCAACGGCGGTGACAAGCCGACCGGTGAGCTCGCAGCGGCCATTGATGAGGCCTTCGGATCATTCGACAAGTTCCGCGGTCAGTTCACCTCGGCTGCCACCACGGTGCAGGGGTCGGGCTGGGCTGCGCTCGGCTGGGACAGCCTCGGTCAGAAGCTGTTGGTATTCCAGGTTTACGACCATCAGACCAATTTCCCGCTCGGCATCGTCCCGCTGCTGGTGCTCGACATGTGGGAGCACGCTTTCTACCTGCAGTACAAGAACGTCAAGGCCGACTTTGCCAAAGCGTTCTGGAATGTCGTGAACTGGGAGGATGTCCAGGCGCGTTACGCCACAGCGACTTCGAAGGCTAAAGGGCTGATCGCCGGCTGAGCTCGGAGTTGAATTTGCCTGTTCGGGGCGTCGCGCCTTTCGCGCGGCGCCCCGTTCACTATTTCGGCCGTATTTCTTTTTCGAGTTCGTGGGCGTTGATTGCTCGTGTCAGCTTGCGGGTATTCACCTGCTGACGCATGCTGAGCTGATTGACCCACCGGCGTATCGCTGGTACCCGAACCGAAGTATGGCGGAGGGCGAAATGGAAACCGGGTCAGGTCGGGCCGTCGAGGTGGCCCCATTCCATTCTCATGGTGCCCTGAAAGGGTTTGTCATTTCCGGGCGTTGGCCCGACTCGACGAAAGAGTGGGCACAGCTGTTGATGGTTGCGGTCCGGGTCGCATCGCTGCCTGGATTGCTCAACACCACAACGGTATTCGGCGCGCGCGAGGAACTACCGGATGCTCCCGTGCCGGGCACCGTCGGCCTGGTGCTGGCGGAGGGTCCGGTGGTAGGCGAATCCGCCGTCCAGCCAGGCTATTTCGCCGACCATCAGCCGCCGGCACTGTTGATGTTGCATCCGCCGTCGGAGACCACACCGTCGTTACCCGAATGCAACGGCGCCGCCTCGGGATGCGTGCTGCTGCCCGGGCTGCCATATCTGGGGCTGGAGCATCGCGCCGCCTGGGTGGAGGCAGAAGCCGACGGAACGATCACCTCGGTGGTGAGCCGCGTCGGCGTCGACCCGATCAGCCATCCCGACACCGCGATTCTGGCGATGCTGCTCGCTGCTTGAGAGCTCCCAACCGCCCTCAGCGGTACCCGCAGCAGAAGGCGACAGCAAATCTGCTTTTTTCGACCTCTGCGCCGCGTCTCGGTTGCCGTAGAGTCCGATTCGCTGGATCAACGAAGCTTCGCGCTGCGAAGAGCTCACGCTGAACGCAGATAGCGCGCCACAATTCGCTTGCTACATCATGTGAATTCGCTGAGTGCCGAGCTTGGCGCGCTGCAGCGGCGTCGCCAACTAGCGCCACAGCCGTGTTGAGCAATCGTCGTCAAGTTTGCACTTGGTTGCGGCCATAACACTCGCTACGATGATCAGCAAATACCACACATGGATAATTGGTCGACCGACCCAGTGGAGGTCATATCGATGAGCACGACGTTTGCTGCCCGCCTGAACCGCCTGTTCGACACGGTTTATCCGCCGGGAAGGGGGCCGCATACCTCTGCTGAGGTGATCGCGGCACTCAAGGCGGAGGGCATCACAATGTCAGCTCCCTACCTGTCGCAGCTACGCTCCGGCAACCGCACCAACCCGTCGTCCGCCACCATGGCCGCGCTGGCGAACTTTTTCCGCATCAAGCCCGCGTACTTCACTGACGACGAGTACTACGAAAAGCTCGACACGGAGTTGGTGTGGCTGATGACGATGCGTGATGAGGGCATTCGGCGTATCGCCCTGGGCGCCAGCGGTTTGTCCGCTGAGTCGCAAAAGGACATCGTGCAGCACGTTGAAGAACTACGCCGCAAGGAACACCTGGACGCATAACTAGCTGCGTTGCCGGCGGCCTGCCAGCCACTGACGCCAGCGACGGTCCAAAGCGCGAAAACCGCCCAAGCTCATCGTGATAAAGACGGCGAGGACGAGGATCGAGAGGGCCATGTACCAGCCCGTCGAACCGGCCGCAAATGCGGTGCTGCCATGTACCCGAACATCAAGCGATTGTCCGTAGTTCCAATTCTCGGGAACTCGGTGGATCGGGCCCGTGCGCGCCTGTCCGCCGAGGCTCCAGGTACCGCTGCAGTTGACGTTGCGAGCGTCACTGTTCGGGGACCCCGCGCAGCTAACGTGCGTCGCCGTCGCCGGCGTGCCGACCTGATACCCATACGCATCCCACGCCAGCGAACCGCACATGTACAGCCAGATCCCCGCCGCCACGATCGCGGCCAACCAGCCCGCGCTGCCGATCGAGCGGACCCCGCGCCCACCTATCGACCCGTCGTTCGCCATAACCGGCTGCATCTGCGGCGGGCGACGCTGACCAGTTCGTTGACCAGCGTCGGGGCGTACCGGGGTGCCGTCTAGTCGGCGCAATTCTGATTCGACTCTATCGAGGAATGCATCAACCTCGTCTTCGTTGTATCCGCGCTTTCCTATTGGCGGCTTGTGAAATGCCATGTTCTGCACGGTGAATGCGGTCAGCGAAGAGCTGCTCGGATTTAGCAGCCGCTCTTCGACGAGCTCAAGAAACGCGTCTACCTCATCCTCGTTGTATCCCCGTTTTCCTATTGGCGGCCTGCTGAAAGCCACCTTTTTAATATCGGCAGCTGTCAGCGTCGGGCGCTGTGTAGATTCGGCCGTCGGGCCAGCAGGGGCTTTGGCGTCGGTCAGCTGACGTTCGAGTTCGGCGATGCGTTGCTCGGGGTCCTCTTGATCCATCAGCGAATGGTCCCACCCCGCAGGTGCTGCCGCGAACGATCAACCGGTGCTGCGGGCGGTCCTGACGACGTGCGCCCCCGCCCTTCCCGCTAGGGTTGGCGCATCGACGGGGCATACGCACCTCGATAGTCGACGAGATCCGGGGAGGCGATAAGCGAATGGGCCTGTTCGGCAAGCGAAAAACCCGCGCGACGCGTCGCGCCGAAGCCCGGGCGATCAAAGCCAGGGCCAAAATTGAGGCGAAACTGGCTGCGAAAAACGAGGTCCGCCGGTACAAAGCCGCGCAGCGCGCCGAGTCGAAGGCACTCAGGGACCAGCTGAAGGCGCAGCGTGAAAGCGACCGGGCAGCGTTGAAGGTGGCCGAAACAAAACTCAAGGCGGTGCAGGAGGGCAAGTTGCTGTCACCGACGCGGATTCGCCGGATCCTGACCGTCTCTCGGTTGCTGGCCCCGATTGTGGTGCCGGTGGCATACCGGGTGGCCATCGCTGCGCGCGGGCTGATCGATCAGCGGCGCGCCGACCAGCTCGGAGTGCCGTTGGCCCAGATCGGCCAATTTTCCGGGCACGGTGGCCGGTTATCGGCACGCATCGCCGGCGCCGAACAATCATTGCGCTCGGTGCAGGACAACAAACCCAAGGACGCCGAGACCAAGCAGTTCGTGGCGGCTATATCCGAGCGCCTCACCGACTTATCGGCGGCCATCACCGCTGCCGAGAACATGCCCGCCACCCGTCGCCGGGCCGCCCACGCCGCGATCTCCAGACAACTTGACGAGGTCGAGGCCGATCTGATGGCGCGCCTGGGATTGACCTGACGTCGCCACCTGAGGCGAACGGAGACAAAGGATTACCAATCGGATGACACGGCACCGCAGCCTGGTTTGGCGCGTCTTGATCTCGGCCGCCGCCACTACCGCGCTCTACCTCGGCTCGACCGCGGCCATCGCGCCGGCATCGGCTCACGTTCATGCCAGCAGCGACGACGCCACGCGCGGCGGCATGGCGATAGTCACCTTCCAGGTGCCCAATGAGTCCACGAAGGGGGCAGCGACGACCGCTTTCACAGTCGATCTGTCCAATGTCACTTCGGTACAGACCGAAAACCAGCCGGGCTGGACGGCCAAACTCGACCGCGACTCGCCGTCGGGCACCGTCCACTCGGTCACCTGGACCGCAGACTCGAAAGGCGGAATCCCGGCCGATCAGTTCGGGCTGTTCCGGATATCGGTGAAGCTGCCGGACGCCGACACCGTCAGCTTCCCCGCGACCCAGACCTACGCCGACGGATCGGTGGTCAAGTGGGATCAGCCCTCACAGCCCGGCGGGGCCGAGCCGAGCAATCCGGCGCCGGTGCTGACACTGACCGAAGCGTCGGGGCCGCCGTCGACCCATCACGCGAACCCAAGCAGCACCACCGCGCCGACCGCCACGGTCCCATCGCAGACGCAAAAGCCAAGAGCAACAGCTGATAACACCGCCCGGGTGCTCGGCGGAGCCGCCCTACTCCTCGGTGCGCTGGGTATCGGTGTCGCACTGGTGGCTCGACGGACATGAGCCGGCGAACACGCATGGCTGCGGTGAGTCTGCTCTTGGCGGCGATCGCCTTCGCCGCTACCTTGACCGCCGGAGCGGCGAGCGCGCACGCCGCGCGGGTGTCGACCGACCCCGCCGACAAGGCCGTCGTCAGCACCGGTCCGCCGCACGTCAGCGCGGTCTTCAACGAGCAGCTGCAAACCACGTTCGCCGCGATGACGGTGGTCGGGCCGGACGGCAACCTGTGGGCGTCCGGGCAACCGAAGGTGCAGGGCGCTGTTGTCAGCGTCGGCGTAAGGCCGTTGGGACCGACCGGAAACTACACGGTGAATTACCGGGTGACATCGGCTGATGGGCACGTGGTGACTGGATCGTGGTCGTTTGAGCTGACCACGCCGGGCACCGGCACACCCGGTCCGACGGCGCAACCCTCGGACAGTTCCGGCGACGATCTCCCTGTCTGGCCCTTCGCCGTCGGTGCGCTGGTGCTGGTCGGTGGCGCGGTGGTGTGGCAGGCGCGTAATCGGCCCTGACTGCGCAGATCGGCGGTCCTGGCATGATGGATTCGACTGATGGTCGGTGTAGGCGACGAGAAACTGCAAAGGAGCAGCCGAATGGCAGACCCGCAGGACCGACCGGACGACACCGCGGATTCCACACCAGAACACGCGCCCGGCGCCGGCCCCACACCGCCCGCTCCGCCCGCACCAGCGGCCGACACAGCACCTCCACAACCACCGGAACAACCCGCGGAGATGTCAACGCCGCCGGCCAAGGCTCCGGATAAACCGGCGAAAAAGGCGCCCGCCAAAAAGGCGCCCGCTAAGGCCGCGAAAGCGTCGAAGAAGGCGGCAGCTAAAAAGTCGCCCGCCAAAAAAGCACCGGCCAAGAAGGCCGCCAAGAAGGCGCCCGCGAAAAAAGCCGAGCCCGGCGCAGCCAAGCTACCAGTCCAACCGCCGACGCCACCTCACATCGAAACCAACGGCCAGCTTGCCGCAGCTGCGAAAGATGCTGCAGCACATGCGAAGTCGACGGTGGATGCGGCCAGAAACCCGGTCTCAGGGGAAGCGGGCCTGGCCTCGGCTGGTCGTTCACCGGTGCCTTTGGCAGTGGCGATCGCGATCAGCCTGCTGGTCTTGCTGCTGGTGCGCCAGCTTCGTCAACGGGGCGCCAGTCGCGATGACTAGCATGGCCCGGTGACGGTGCTGTTCCGGCCCACGGCCGACCTGGTCGACGATATCGGGCCCGAGGTACGCAGCTGCGATGTCCAGTTCCGTCAGTTCGGCGGCCGGACGCAATTCGCCGGCCCGATCAGCACGGTGCGCTGCTTGCAAGACAACGCGCTGTTGAAGTCGGTGCTCTCGGTGCCGGGCGACGGCGGTGTGCTGGTGATCGACGGCGACGGCTCGTTGCATACCGCGCTGGTCGGCGACGTCATCGCCGAGTTGGCCCGCTCGAACGGTTGGGCCGGGCTGGTGGTACACGGCGCCGTCCGGGATGCCGCGGCCCTGCGCGAGCTCGACCTGGGCATCAAGGCGCTCGGCACCAACCCCCGCAAGAGCAGCAAGAGCGGCGCCGGCGAACGAGATGTCGCGGTCAGCTTCGGCGGAGTGACTTTCGTACCGGGGGACATCGCCTACAGCGACGACGACGGGATCGTCGTGGTCACCGCAGCAGCTACCGGCTAAACCGGCAGGGCAGCAGGCTTTTTGGCGAACTGCAGGGCGTCGTCGTCGACCCGGCCACGCCGGATCAGCTGCAGGTCGAGCAGATAGTTCTGCTTGAGCCGCCACGGGCTGACCGAGCCAGCCTTCGGCAGGTAGTCCAATGCCCGCAAAACGTAGCCAGGGGTGAAGTCCATCAGCGGACGCTCGTCCACCGAGTCGCCTGGATGCTGCGGCACGACGGTGTCATAGCCATTCGCATCCATGTGATTGAGCACCCGGCAGACGAACTCCGATACCAGGTCGGCCTTCAGCGTCCAGGATGCGTTCGTGTAGCCGATGGTGAACGCCATATTCGGCATGTCGGTCAGCATCATGCCCTTGTAGGACATCAAGTCGTTGAGTTCGACGGGCATGCCGTTACGCCGAATCTTGGCGCCTCCGAATAGCTGCAGGTTCAAACCCGTTGCGGTGATGATGATGTCGGCTTGCAGGTCGTTACCCGAGTTGAGCTTGATGCCGGTTTCGGTGAACCGGTCGATGGTGTCGGTGACGACGTCGGCGTGGCCCTTGCGGATGGTCTTGAACAAGTCGCCGTTGGGCGCCAAGCACAGGCGCTGGTCCCACACGTTGTAGCTCGGGCCGAAATGCTTCTCCACGTCGTACCCCTCGGGCAGCCGTCGCTTGGCCATCGTCAGCAGGGTCTTGCGCATGTAGGCGGGGAATTTACGGGCAAGCTGGTACTGCGCCGTGCTGAAACCGATTGCCTTCCAACGGTTAACGACGTGCGCGGCCCGGGCCGGCAACCACCGGTTGGCTCGCTCGGCGACGGGATCGATCAGCGGCAGAGAGCCGATGTAGGTCGGCGAGCGCTGCAGCATGGTGACGTGGCCGGCGCCGGAGTTCACCAATGCCGGGATCAACGTCACCGCGGTGGCACCGGATCCGATGACCACGACCTTCTTGCCTGCGTAGTCGAGGTCCTCCGGCCAGTGCTGGGGATGGATGATCGTGCCCCGGAAGTCTTCGGCGCCTTCGAATGTCGGCGAGTAGCCCTCGTCGTAGTTGTAGTAGCCGCTGCAGGCGAACAAGAACGAGCAGGTGATCTCTTCCTGTCGGCCGTCGTTGTCCACGGTGACGATCCAGTGGTTGTCGGCGTCGGACCAATCGGCGGCCACCACCTGGTGGCGGTAACGGATGTGCTGGTCGATGCCGTTCTCCGCCGCGGCCTCCTTGATGTAGGCCTTGATCGACGCGCCATCGGCGATCGACTGAGCCGACTCCCACGGCTTGAACCTGAAGCCGAGCGTGAACATGTCCGAGTCGGAGCGGATGCCCGGGTAGCGGAACAAGTCCCAGGTTCCCCCGAGGTCGTCGCGGCGTTCCAGGATGGCGTAGCTCTTGGATGGGCAGCGGTCCTGCAGGTGCCAAGCGGCGCTGATACCGGAGATGCCGGCGCCCACGATGAGGACGTCGAGGTGTTCAGTCATGGCGCCACGTTATCAACAGTGTGTTGAGTGCGTCAACACCCTGTCGAATTTGTCAACACCGTGTAAAGTAACGGCTGTGACTACCGTCAGCTCCCCCCGCAGCTCGCGTGGGCGCCGCTCGGCCCGCCCGTCCGGCGACGACCGTGAGCAGGCGATTCTGGCGACAGCCGCGCGGCTTCTGGAAGAGCGCTCCTTTGCTGACATCTCCGTCGATGACCTGGCCAAGGGCGCCGGCCTGTCCCGACCGACCTTCTACTTCTATTTCAAGTCGAAAGAGGCGTTGCTGCTGGCGCTGCTCGAGCCGATGATCACGCGCGCAGACGCGGAATACGAAGGCGCGGCGCAACGGCTACCTGCGGATCCCCGACGGGTTTGGCGCGCCGGCATTAAAGCCTTTTTCGTTGCTTTCGACTCACATCGGGCAGTGGCCCGAGCCGGTGCGGAGGCGGTGGCAAGCAGCGCAGAGGTTCGGGCGGTGTGGTCAGGCTTCATGCAGAAGTGGATCGACCAGACGGCCGCGCTGATCAGGGCCGAACGCGCGCGCGGCGCGGCGCCGGAGACCATTCCGGCGGTGGACCTTGCCACCTCGCTGAATCTGATGAACGAACGCACCATGATGGCCGCCCTGTCTGCTGAGCAACCGGCCGTCGACCATGACCGCGTCGTCGACACCCTTGCCCACATTTGGGTCACCAGCATCTACGGGCAACCTAGCTAACGTCAGCGGTCGGTGCGAACATATGTTCGTGCGAACCGACGCATCCATCCTCCACGCGGACCTCGACTCGTTCTACGCGTCGGTCGAACAACGCGATGATCCGGCCCTGCGCGGCCGGCCGGTGATCGTCGGCGGCGGGGTGGTGCTGGCGGCCAGCTACGAAGCCAGGGCCTACGGTGTGCGGACCGCGATGGGCGGCGCGCAGGCCCGGCGGCTGTGCCCGCGCGCCGCGGTGGTCCCACCCCGCATGGCCGCGTACACGCGGGCCAGCGAGGCGGTCTTCGAGGTTTTCCGCGACACCACTCCGCTGGTTGAGGCGCTGTCGGTGGACGAGGCCTTCCTGGATGTCGGCGGGCTTCGACGAGTCTCCGGAACACCCGTGCAGATCGCCGACCGACTGCGCAGTGAGGTACGCGGCCGCGTCGGGCTGCCGATCACCGTTGGCATCGCACGAACGAAGTTCCTCGCCAAAGTTGCCAGCCAGGAAGCCAAGCCGGATGGCTTGCTGCTGGTCCCACCCGGCCGAGAGCTCGCCTTCTTACATCCGCTGCCGGTGCGCCGGCTGTGGGGCGTCGGTGCGGTGACCGCCGAGAAGCTGCACGCCCACGGCATCGAAACGGTCGCCGACGTGGCCGAGCTCAGCGAGTCGATGCTGGCCTCGTTGGTGGGCGGGGCGATCGGCGCCCGGCTGCATGCGCTGTCCCGCAATGTCGATGCGCGCCGGGTATCCACCGCCGTGCGCCGACGGTCGGTGGGCGCGCAGCGCGCGCTGGGCCGCGCGGGCAACACCATGTCACCGGCGGAGGTCGACGCGGTGGTGATCAACCTGATCGACCGCATCACCGGACGGATGCGGGCGGCTGGGCGCACCGGGCGCACCGTCACATTGCGGTTGCGGTTCAACGACTTTGGCCGGGCCACCCGATCGCGCACGTTGCCGTGGGCCACGTCCTCGACGCAAACCATCCTCGCCACCGCCCGGCAATTGGTCGCGTCCGCTGCACCGCTGACCGCCGAGCGGGGTTTGACGCTGGTCGGGTTCGCCGTTTCGGAGATCGACCGCAGCGGCGCCGAGCAGCTGATGCTGCCGTTCACCAGGGCGCAAAGCCAACCCGCGGCCGTTGACGCGGCGGTCGACCGGGTGCGTAGCCGCTACGGCCGCTCGGCGCTCACCCGCGGAGTGCTGGTCGGCCGCGACCCCGACCTGCAAATGCCGCATCTACCCGACTAACGGC
>NZ_JBATXN010000284.1:0-1507 GCF_049673265.1 Mycobacterium sp.
CTGGCGACCATCTGGTTGGGCGCGTCGTCGTCGGTGCCTGTGTTCCTCGTTGCGGCGTTCGTCGGAGGCGCGACCTCGGGCGTCTTCGCCTCACCGCAGCAGGCCGCGGTCGCCGACATTCTGGGCAGCGTGGCACGCACGGGTACCGCGGTGGCGACATTTCAGATGATGCTCGATCTGGGTGCTGTCGTCGGCGCGATGGCGGTAGGTCAGATCGCCGAGCACCTTAGCTTCGGCTGGGGGTTCGCGATCAGCGGGATCGTCCTGCTCGCCGCCGGTGTGGGCTGGATGTTTGCCCCGGAAACGCGGGTAGCGGGCCAGTCGGCGTCCGAGGCGTGGGAGACAGGGGCCGCGTCGGAGCTGGCCTGAGGGAGGTTCGGCGATGGTTGAACCGCGATCAGCGATCGTGGTGGGAGCTGGCATCGTCGGGTTGTCGACGGCATGGTTTCTGCAAGAGCACGGCATCTCGGTGACGGTGGTGGACCGCACCGGTGTCGCGGCGGGCGCCTCCTGGGGTAACGCCGGATGGATCGCTCCGGCGCTGAGCATTCCGCTCAACGACCCGCGAACGTTGCGATATGCGTTGCGGTCATTGTCGAATCGCGATGCGCCCGTGCGTATTTCGCCGAGCATCGATCCTGTCCTGTGGAGATTCTTGTTGCGGTTCGCGATGAACTCCCGAGAGTCGTCATGGCGACGAGCGGTGCGGGCGAACCTGACGCTCAACGAACAGTGCATAGCGGCCTACGACGTGTTGGTGTCCAACGGGGTTGACGCGCCGATTACCGACGCGCCGATCACCGCGCTGTTCCGCACTTCGGCGGAGGCCGAACACCTGCTGGAACAACTGCAGCGGTTACACGATGCCGGCCAGCCCAGCTCCACCACGGAGTTGACCGGTGCGCCCTTGCGTGAGCAAGTGCCGCTGGCCTCGAGCGCGGTGACGGCCGGTGTCCGCATCGACGGTCAACGGTTCGTCGACCCCGGACGGTTCGTGCAGGCGCTGGGCCGCTCGGTCGTCGAACGGGGTGCGGCCTTGGAGATCATGGACGTCGCCGATGTACAGACGGTCAGGGACGGCGTCGCCGTGCACCCCCATGGTGGTCCGGCGCTGACGGCCGAGGTGGCGGTAATCGCGACCGGTGCATGGCTGCCGGGATTGGTACGCCGCTGGGTTCGGGTTCCGGTGCAGGCCGGGCGTGGTTATTCCTTCACGGTGCCGGTGGAGCGCCCGATATTCGGGCCGATTTATCTGCCGGATGTGCGGGTGGCGTGTACGCCGTTGAATGGGAAGCTGCGGGTCACCAGCATGATGGAGTTACGTGGTCCCGAAGCTCCCGCGTCTGCCGGCGTTGTCGATGGGATCGTCGATTCGGCGGGCCAGTTCTTCGACGGGGTTCGCTGGGCGGAGCGCGACGAGACATGGGTTGGCCCGCGCCCGCTCAGTCCGGACGGGCGTCCGCTGGTGGGACCGGTCGTCGAGAACCGCGTCTTCGTCGCGGGTGGC
>NZ_JBATXN010000285.1:0-10110 GCF_049673265.1 Mycobacterium sp.
GCACCGACGAGCACGGCCTCAAGATGGTTGAGACCGCAGCCGCCGAAGGCATTCCGACGGCCGAGCTGGCCCGGCGCAACTCCGACGTATTCCAGCGCCTGCAGAAGAAGCTCAACATCTCCTTCGACCGGTTCATCCGCACCACTGATGCCGACCACCACGAGGCGTCCAAGGAGATCTGGCGGCGGATGCAGGCCGCCGGCGACATCTACCTTGACACCTATTCGGGCTGGTATTCCGTGCGCGACGAGCGGTTCTTCGTCGAATCGGAGACCACGCTCGTCGACGGCAACCGGATCGCGGTCGAAACCGGCACCCCGGTGACCTGGACCGAGGAGCAGACCTACTTCTTCCGGCTCTCCGCCTATACCGACAGACTGCTGGCCCACTACGACGCCCACCCGGACTTCATCGCACCGGAGGTGCGACGCAACGAGGTGGTCAGCTTCGTCTCGGGCGGCCTGCGGGACCTGTCCATCTCGCGCACCTCGTTCGACTGGGGCGTGAAGGTTCCCGAGCATCCCGATCACGTCATGTACGTCTGGGTCGACGCGTTGACCAACTACCTGACCGGGGTCGGCTACCCCGACACCGAATCCGAGTTGTTCCGCCGCTATTGGCCCGCCGACCTGCACATGATCGGCAAAGACATCATCCGGTTCCACACGGTGTACTGGCCGGCGTTTTTGATGTCGGCCGGAATCGAGCTGCCCCGAAGGGTTTTCGCGCACGGATTTCTGCTCAACCGCGGTGAGAAAATGAGCAAGTCGATCGGCAACATCGTCGACCCGGCGATCCTGGCCGACACTTTCGGCCTCGATCAGGTCCGCTACTTCCTGTTGCGGGAGGTCCCTTTCGGCCAAGACGGCAGCTACAGCGAAGAGGCGATCATCACCCGGACCAACACCGACTTGGCCAACGAATTGGGCAACCTGGCCCAACGATCCCTTTCGATGGTGGCCAAGAACCTCGATGGGACCGTCCCGACGCCGGGCGATTTCAGCAGCGACGACACCGAACTGCTGGCCGTCGCCGATGGCCTACTCGAGCAGGTGCGCGCCGAATTCGAAGTCCAGGCAATGCATTTGGCGCTGGAGGCGATCTGGTTGATGCTCGGCGCGGCGAACAGATACTTCTCGGCGCAGCAACCGTGGGTACTTCGCAAAAGCGACTCCGAAACAGACCAGGCCCGCTTTGCCACCGTGCTCTACACCACCTGTGAAGTGGTGCGGATCGCGGCATTGTTGATCCAGCCGGTGATGCCCGAGTCGGCGGGCAAGCTGTTGGACTTGCTCGGTCAGCTAGACGATCGGCGCACGTTCTCCGCCATCGGCACTCGGCTGGCACCCGGCACTGTGTTGCCGCCGCCGGTGGGTGTGTTTCCCCGCTACCAACTGGAGTGATCTCAGCGGCGATGAGTTTCCGCGCCACCGGCGGTCTGCATCACCATGACGATCACGACACACAATCTGGACGGCTACGGAGCGCCACCGATCGAATGGTCGCGCCTGCACGAGGTCTTGACGAGCGACCTAACCCAAGGACCCGGAACCGGTGGCCCCAACCGGCACACCGCGTGGCTGACGACGCTGAACTCGGACGGCAGCCCACACGTGACACCGGTGGGCGTCGTCACGGCGGCGGACGGTATCTGGTACTTCACCTCGGGACCACGAACCCGCAAATCGCGCAACCTCGCCCGCGACCCGCGATGCGTGGTGAGCGTGGCGACCGACGCGTTCGACATCGTCATCGAGGCAACTGCCAACCAAGTCACCGACGATGCGGAGCTGGACACCGTGGCCGCCACATTCCGTGAACAAGGCTGGCCGGCCGTCGTCGACGGCAAGGCACTAACCGCCGATTACAGCGCGCCGTCCGCAGGCCCTCCGCCGTGGCATGCTTACCGCGTCATTGCGGCAACGGTCTACGCGCTGGGCACTTCCGAGCCATACGGCGCAACCCGCTTCGACATGGGTCAGCCTGGATGAGTCGAGTGCAGGCGCACCTGGACGGTCACGCGCCCGTTGTCGTCTCGGTGAGCGACGGCATGTCCGCCACGCTCAACGCCGTTGAGCGTCAGTGAAATTGGCGCGCCTTCGCCGACAAAGTTGCGCCACCACGTCTTGGCGTCCGGCAAGTTTGGGGTGATGTCAATCTCGTCACCGCGGCGGCGGTATGACACCGGGATAGTGAATGTCCGTCCCGAACGTCGCCCCGTGTACGTGATCAGCGTGATACTGCGCCGCAGTCTCGCCCCGAGACGCGGGGAAGACGCAATCGCGGCCACCGGCGCGTTGAAAAGCGGTGCCGCGCGCATGATTAGACGCAGGTAATTTCGTGGATTGAACATGGTTCGATACCCCCTCATATCAGCAGCGTCAAGCACAATGCTGCAACCGCAAGGCCCTGCAGCGTGGCCCTGATGGTGATCACTTTGTCCCAACGACGTTGCAGCGCACGGGCATCCGTCGGCGTACCGGGATGATCGACCGCGGCGGTGAGTTCGCGGTTGATCGGCGCGCTCACTCGCAGGTAGAGCATCAACCAAACCAGGAGCAGGCCAACGGCGATACCAGCTGCGCCGGCTTGCGTCCAGCGGCCGGACGCCGCGGCGAATGCCGCACTGATCGCCGCGGCCACCACGCCGAGCGCCCCGGGCACCGGCATCCGGCGGTCGCCGTAGCGGTGGATGTTGCCCATCACCGCGAGCAGGGCCGAGTCGTCGACACCGGCCAGCGCGGGCCGTTGCACCGTCGCGCAGAACACGTCGGTGCCGTACACCACAGCGGTGCCCAGCACCGCGATCAACGCGAACCAGCCGGCTGGTTGCGTCATGGCGATCTCTCCTTTCGCAGTAAGTGTTAGCAACGCTAACCCTCCAGAAGGATTTTGGCAATAGCGTCGCTAGCTTTTATATCGGCGCTAACATTCGGCTATGGCCATCGAAGATCGTCGAGCCCGCGAGCGTGCCGCGCGCCGCCGCCTCATCACCACCACGGCACGCAAGCTGGCGGAGGAGGAAGGTTGGGAAGCCGTCACCACGCGGCGTCTTTCCACCGAGATCGAATACAGCCAGCCGGTGCTGTACAAGCACTTCTCAAGCATGGAGGGAGTCGTCGCCTCCGTCGCCGTCCAGGGATTCGGCGAGCTCGCCGAGGCGCTCTCTTCCGCGCGCAGCGGTGCGACCGACGGCCGAGAAGCCTTGAGGCGAGTCACGCACGCGTTCATCCGCTTTGCCCACGACAATCCCGTCCTGTTCGACGCGATGTTCACCCGCGCCACGACACTGCACTTCGCCGCCCCCGACACCCCCGCCGAGTTGAACGCTGCCTTCGCCGAGCTGCGGGCGGCGGTCGGCATGGTCGCAGGCACTCGGGACGCCGACACGCTCTCCGAGGTGTTCTGGGCGGCGCTGCACGGCTTGGTCACCCTTGACCGAGCGGGACGGTTACGTCCGGAGTACGAAGCCGCGCGGGTGGATCTGCTGCTCGCGCAGTTTTCGCCGCCGACGTGAGCCTGGTCACAGCCGCTGCCACGCTGTCACATCCGTGAACTGGGCGGTGTCTCAAGGGCGGAACACCCGTAAGAACAGGAGACAGCAATGACCGACCAGCGCACTCACATCGTCGTGATCGGCGGCGGATACGCCGGGACGCTGGCCGCTAACCACTTGCGGCTGCGCGCGGACGTCGACATCACCTTGGTCAATCCACGTCCGGTCTTCGTCGAGCGAATCCGCCTGCATCAGTTGGCGGCAGGCAGCGGCACCGCCGCCGTCGACTACGGCACCATGCTCGGCGAGGGCATCCGACTGGTCGTCGACAGCGCCGAGCGGATCAACAGCGCCGAGCGCCGGATCGAACTGGGCTCCGGCGCGGTGTTGGATTACGACTACCTGATCTACGCTGTCGGCAGCACCGGCGCAGTACCCTCTGCGGTGCCCGGCGCAGTCGAATTCGCCTATCCCATAGCTGAATTCGAATATGCCGAACGATTGCGCGCCGCGCTGGACGAGCTGCATCCCGAGGCGCCGGTCACCGTCGTCGGGGCCGGCCTGACCGGCATCGAGACGGCATCCGAGCTGGCCGAGCAGGGCCGACGGGTAACCCTGGTCTGCGGTGGGCTGCTGGGCCCGTCGTTGAGCGGGCCCGGCCGGCGTTCGGTGGTCAAGTGGCTGCGCCGCCTCGGCGTCGAGGTGCTCGAGACGGCCGTGGTCCGCGAGGTCCGCCCGGACGCGGTCATGCTGGCCGACGGGGCCCTGCTGCCCAGCGCGGTGACGGTGTGGACGGCGGGCTTCGGCGTGCCGGAGCTGGCCGCCCGCAGCGGGCTTCGCACCGATGCGCTGGGCCGACTGCTGACCGATGAGACACTGACCAGCGTGGACGACCCGCGGATCGTGGCGGCGGGCGATGCCGCCGCGCCCTCGGATCAGCCGTTGCGGATGAGCTGCCAGGCCGCGATTCCACTCGGCGCCCAGGCCGCCAACACAGTGCTGAGCCGCATCGCCGGAACGCCGCCCGCGGTGATCAACCAGGCTTTCACCGGGCAGTGCATCAGCATCGGTCGCTCTTATGCCACCGTCCAGCTGGCCCGTCCCGACGACAGCCCGCTGAACCTGTTCATTGGCGGCCGGTTCGCCGCGTCGATCAAGGAATTGGTCTGCAAAGGCACGGTGTGGGGCATTCGGCGCGAAGCCGCCAAGCCGGGGTGGTACCGCTGGCTCAAGGGCGGCAAGCGCGCCGAGCGGCTGGCGGACGATGTGGTCGCGGTGCCGTGACCACATCCGATGAACACGCCGAACGGTTCACGCTGCTGCGGCCGCTGCTGTTCACCATCGCCTACGAAATCCTCGGCTCAGCAACAGAATCCGATGACGTGCTGCAGGACAGCTATCTGCGCTGGGCAAAGGTAGACCTGGCGGGCGTGCACGACACCAAGTCCTACTTGGCGCAGCTGGTCACCCGTCAGGCGCTCAATGCGCTGCGCGCCGGCGCTCGGCGTCGGGAGGACTACGTCGGCCCGTGGCTGCCCGAGCCGCTGCTGCTCGAAGAGCAGGACCCGTCGGCCGATGTCGTACTGGCCGAATCGGTTTCGATGGCGATGCTGGTGTTGCTGGAGACCTTGGGCCCCGACGAACGCGCGGTATTCGTGCTGCGAGAGGTATTCGGCTTCGACTATGACGAAATCGCCTCCGCAGTGGGCAAATCCGTCCCGGCAGTGCGGCAAGTCGCCCATCGGGCCCGCGAGCACGTGCAGGCCCGGCGCAGGCGTTTCACCCCGGTGGACCCAGAGCAAAACGCACGTATCACTGAACAATTCATGGCTGCGGCGTCAACCGGCGACGTCGAAACCGTGATGGCGATGCTGGCACCCGACGTAGTGTGGACCGCGGACAGCGGCGGTAAAGCCAGCGCGGCGCGCCGCCCGGTGGTCGGGGCCGAAAAAGTCGCACGCGCGGTCGTCGGCCTGGTCGGCCGGGCCGCCCAAATTCCCGATGTTCGCGTGGAAATGGCCATGTGCAACTCCGCGCCGGCCGTCCTGCTCTATCGTGCCGACCTTCTGGAGGGCGTGTTCACCATCGAGATCATCGACGGCAAGATCACCAACTTCTACGCGACGCGCAATCCCGACAAGCTGACCAGGCTGACAACCCCACACGAGATCAGCCGCGGCTGAACTGCCCCGGGCCAGCAGACACAAAAGTCCCTTTTAGCCCGGTGTGTCGGGGGCTTTTGCGTCTGGTCGCGCAACCCACCAAGCTGGTGGGGTGAGAATCGACCGGCTCGGCGACCTTGGCGGCGCACCCGCAGTGCTGCGCGCCATCGGCGACGCCACCAACCGGCTGGGTCTGCCGCCGCCGGCCGCGCTGACCGGTGAATGGTTCGGTGCGCTGGCGGTGATTGCACCGAGTGTGTCGGTGCGGCCCGTCGATGCCGCCGAGGCGTTCGCGGTGCGACCGGGTGCAGAGAGCACGGCGGTCGGCGGCGGCTGGATCGGCTATCTGTCGTACCCCGATCCGGGCGCCGACGGACGGCCCCCGCGAATACCCGAAGCCGCCGGCGGTTGGACGGATTGCGTATTGCGCTGCGACCGCGACCGACAGTGGTGGTACGAGAGCCTGTCCGGTGCCCCGATGCCAGCCTGGCTGGCTCATGTTTTGGCGGCGCCCACGCCGCGCTCTGTTCCGGCGCGGCCTTACCGCATCGATTGGGACGCGGCCGACCGTCAGGCGCATCGCGGCGGAGTACTGGCGTGTCTGGAGGCCATCCGCGCCGGCGAGGTCTACCAGGCCTGCGTGTGCACCCAGTTCGCCGGCGCCATCGTCGGTCAACCGCTGGACTTCTTCGTCGACGGAGTTGCACGCACCGCGCCGGCGCGGGCCGCGTTCGTCGCCGGAGCGTGGGGGGCGGTGGCCTCGCTGTCACCGGAACTGTTTCTGCGCCGTCGCGGTGAGGTCGTCACGTCGAGCCCGATCAAAGGCACGCTGCCTCTGGATGCGCCGCCGTCGGCGCTGCGAGCCTCGGTCAAGGATGTCGCCGAAAACATCATGATCGTCGACCTGGTCCGCAATGATTTGGGTCGCGTGGCCGTCACCGGATCGGTCACCGTGCCCGAGCTGCTGGTGGTGCGGCCGGCGCCGGGTGTATGGCATCTGGTGTCGACGGTGTCGGCGGTGATGCCGGCCGAGCTGCCGATGTCGGCGCTGCTCGACGCGGCGTTCCCGCCGGCTTCGGTGACCGGAACTCCCAAACTCCGTGCCCGACAACTGATTTCAGGGTGGGAGGAGTCTAGACGCGGAGTGTATTGCGGCACAGTCGGTTTGGCGTCGCCGGTAGCCGGCTGTGAGCTCAACGTCGCAATCCGCACCGTGGAGTTCGACCCGGCCGGCAACGCGGTCCTGGGATCCGGGGGCGGAATCACCGCCGACTCCGACGTCGACGCCGAGTGGGACGAATGCCTGCACAAGGCGGCGCCGATCCTCGGCTCCGCCTCAACTGCGCGATCGCAACACCGCGTCGTAGAGCTCACGCCGTGACGGCGCTCCCGGCGTAGCGGCAATCACCTGCGCGCAAGCGTCTTTGACGCCCATCCCGGTATCGACCAGAGCACCCACCTGGGCCACCAGCGCCGCCACGTCGGCGCGCGGGGTGGCACCGGCGAGCACGACGGTGATCTCGCCCAGCACGCCGTCGGCCGCCCAGGTCGCCAGTTCGGCCAGCGATCCGCGCACCACTTCCTCGTGTACCTTGGTCAGCTCTCGACATACCGCCGCCCGGCGTTCCCCGCCGAGTTGTTGGACGCCGTCACGCAGACATGCGGCCAGCCGGCGCGGCGATTCGAAGAACACCGTCGTGCGTCGCTCGTCGGCCAGCGAGGCCAGCCAAGCCTTGCGCGCCGACTGCTTGCGCGGCGCGAATCCCTCGAAGCAGAACTTGTCCGATGCCAGCCCCGAGACCGCCAGCGCGGTGGTCACCGCCGAGGGCCCGGGCAGACACCGCACCGGCAGACCGGCGTCCAGGCACGCCACCACCAGCCGGTGGCCCGGATCGTTGATCAGCGGCATCCCGGCGTCGCTGACCACCAACACCGTGGCACCCGAGCTGATCGCGTCGACCAGCTCAGGCACCCGGGACGCCTCGACGTGATCGAAGAAGCTGACGATATTGCCGCCGATCCGAACGTCAAGCGCCTTGGCCAGCGTCCGCACCCGGCGGGTGTCCTCGGCGGCCACCACATCAGCCGACGACAGGGCGGCGATCAGCCGGGGTGACGCATCGGACGGTTGGCCCAACGGCGTCGCGCCCAGCAACAGTCGACCCGGGGTCATGGCCCACAGCCTACGATCGGTCCAATGACCGCTCCGCCCGATGAACTCGTCGCCACCGACCGGGCCGTACCCGTCATCAGCCCCGGACCGATAACGCCGGTGCCCGACTTCGGCCCGGTGGACCGGTTAGAGGGCTGGGTCGTGACAGCAGTGATCGCTGCTCTTGCGGCGGTGACGCGGACGGTGAACCTGGGTTCACCGACCGATGCCGGTACACCGATTTTCGATGAAAAGCATTACGCGCCGCAGGCCTGGCAGATGCTGAACAACCACGGCGTGGAAGACAACCCGGGTTACGGCCTGGTCGTTCATCCGCCGGTCGGCAAGCAACTGATCGCGATAGGTGAAGCGATCTTCGGCTACAACGGGCTGGGCTGGCGGTTCACCGGCGCAATACTCGGCATTTTGCTCGTGGCGCTGGTGGTGCGAATCGTGCGACGAATCAGCCGCTCGACGTTGGTCGGCGCAATCGCCGGACTGCTGGTGATCGGCGACGGGGTCAGCTTTGTGACGGCCCGCACGGCACTGCTGGACGGTTTCCTGGCTTTCTTCGTGGTCGCGGCGTTCGGCGCGCTGATCGTTGACCGCGACCAGGTGCGCGAGCGCATGCACGTCGCGCTGACCGAGGACCGCAGCAACGAGACGGTGTGGGGACCGCGGCTTGGTGTGCGTTGGTGGCGGTTCGGCGCCGGCGTGCTACTCGGTTTGGCTTGCGCGACAAAGTGGTCCGGGCTGTACTTCGTGGTGTTCTTCGGGCTGATGTCGTTGGCTTTCGACGTCGCGGCACGCCGCCAATACAAGGTGCTGCGTCCGTGGCTGGGTGTCATCCGCCGCGATCTGGGTCCTACCCTCTACGCTTTGCTGCTCATCCCGTTCGGGGTCTACCTGGCCAGCTATGCGCCGTGGTTCGCCTCCGAGACTGCAATCGATCGACACGAGGTCGGCCAATCGATCGGAACGCAAACGGATTTCCCGCTACCCGATGCCATCCGGTCACTGTGGCATTACACCGCCAAGGCCTACGAATTCCATGCCAGCCTGACGAATTCGGCGGGCAACTACCATCCCTGGGAATCCAAACCGTGGGCGTGGCCGATGTCGCTGCGGCCGGTGCTCTATGCCATCGATCAGCAGAACGTCCCGGGCTGCGGCGCGCAGTCGTGCGTTAAGGCAGTGATGCTGGTTGGCACGCCGGCGATGTGGTGGCTGTCGGTGCCCGTTCTCGGCTACGCGTGCTGGCGGATGTTCGTGCGCCGCGACTGGCGCTACGCCGCGGTGCTGGTCGGCTATTGCGCCGGCTGGCTGCCCTGGTTCGCCGACATCGACCGTCAGATGTACTTCTTCTACGCGGCCACCATGGCGCCGTTTCTGGCGATGGCGATCGGGCTAATCCTCGGCGACATCCTCTACAAACCGGGCCAGAACGTCGAACGTCGCACCCTCGGGATGATCGCGGTATCCTGTTATGTCGCATTGGTTTTGACGAACTTCGCGTGGCTGTTTCCGGTGCTCACCGGCCAGCCGATTTCACAGGCAACCTGGGATATGGAGATCTGGCTGCCCAGCTGGCGCTAGATCATCCCGAGCTGCTTCATCTGCGAGAGCACGTCGACGACTCCCCACGTCTCGGCGATTCGGCCGTCGACGAAGCGGAAGATGAAAATCTCGTTGTAGGCCACCGGCTTGCCGGTTGGTGGCAGCCCCATATATTCACCTCGGTGCGTCCCGGTAACGGTATTTCTCACCACGACCTTGTCGCCCTCCGCGATCATGTCCTCGACGGTGAGATGAAGGTCGGGGAAGGCCTCGAGCAGCACCGCCCACACATGCTTGAGCGCCTCCGCGCCCGTCACGTCCAGCGGCACGGGCGTGCGGATCAGCGCGTCGGGCTCGACAAGCTCATCGATCATCTTCGAGATGATTTCCGCATTACCGGAATTCACGACGTCGTGGAACCGGCTGAACGTCGCTTTGTTGCTTTTTTCCTGCGGTGTCGACATTCGACTCCTCCATTCGGCTGGCTACCCTCTCAGACACCGCGGAGCGTGCGATTGTGACAGCCGCGCGGCTAAATCGGGTCGCGGGCGGCCGGACAGGACATGCACCGCGGGCCGCCGCGACCGGTGCCCAGCTCTGAGACGGCGATGGTAACTACCTCGATCCCGGCGTCCTCGAGACGAGCGTTGGTTCGCGTGTTGCGCTCATAGGCGACGACGACGCCGGGCGCCAGCGCCAACGTGTTGTTGCCGTCGTCCCACTGTTCACGTTCGGCGACAACG
>NZ_JBATXN010000286.1:0-1636 GCF_049673265.1 Mycobacterium sp.
GACTGGGGCTGGGCTTCGATCCGCCGGTGATCTCGCGACAGCTTCCGGGCACTGCCGAACGTGAACATCTGGACCCGGGGATGGTGTTAGCACTTACCGGCTACGTGTGGCAGGAAGGCCTCGGCGCGGTTCTTCACCGCGATACGGTCGCCATCACCGATAGCGGACCAGCGTTGCTGACCGCCAGCCCGGTGTGGCAGTAGCTTTCTCGATCACCAGGTCTGTTCGGCGGCGCGAACCAACATGTGGTTGACGGCAACTCTGCGATCGCGGGTGACCATATACAGCACGGCATCGGCGATGTCTTCGGGCGCCAACTTCACCATGTCGGCGGTCTGACGATTGAATGCTTCGCGCGATTCCGGGGATAGCTGATTGCTGATTTCGGTGTCGACCGTGCCCGGCCCCACCACGCCGACCCGAACTCGCTTGCCCAGCAGCTCTTGTCGGATGCCCTCGCTGAACGCATTTACCCCGAATTTTGTCAGCGAATAAACGGCGGTGTTCGGGCGGGCGACCCAGCCGGCGGTGGAGCTAATGGTGACCAGATCGGCGACACCGCGGGGCGAATCGCTGGCCGCTTCGATGAGGTGGGGCACCGCGGCCCGGGTGACGTACAAGACGCCCTGCACATTGACCCGCACCAGATCGTCCCAATCCTGCAGTGGCGCTTCGGCAGCGGGAGCCATCCGCATCAGCCCGGCATTGTTGACGACGGTGTCAAGACGTCCCAGCTCGATGACAATCCGCCGCACCGCCGCTGCCACCTGCTCGGCGTCCGTCACATCGGCGGGCACCGCCAGCGCAGTGCCGCCCGCGGATTCGATTTCGGCCTGGAGTTCATTGAGCCGATCAACCCGACGAGCGACAAGACCGACGGCGGCGCCCTCCGCTGCCAGCGCCCGTGCCGTCGCGGCGCCGATGCCGCTGCTGGCGCCTGTCACCAATGCCGCAGTGCCGGCCAACCTCTCGGTCACTTTCCCTCCGATGCGGGGGCGCGCAAGATGTCGTGTAGGACGTAGTCATTGTGCTCGCCGAGGTCGGGGGCGCCCCGCTCGATCTGTGCTGGGGCAGTGGACATTCGCCACGGCGCCGCCACTATCGGCCGTTGCCCCTCGCGGTGATCACTGACGAAGCGATAAAGCTCGCGGTCCCACAGCTGCTGATCGCTGATGACGTCGAGGGACGTCGCGCTCTTGCTCGACGGCACGCCGGCCGACCTGAGCCGCTGCGCCAACTGCGCGGCGTCCTGGCTGGTGGTGAGGGCAGCGAGCTCTCGGTCGAGCTCATCGGTGTGTCTGAGTCGATCCGGCATGCGCGCATAGCGTGTGTCGTCGGCGAGCGCGGTGGCACCCAGGACGTTGCACAGTGCGCGCCACTGGGTTTCGTCGGCCACGGCGACGCTGAGCCAGGCGCCGTCGGCACAGGGATAGCAGTTGTGCGGGGCCATATCCGGATGGCGGTTGCCGTCGGGGACGATCTGCTTTCCGGTCAGATCCTGTTCGAGCAGACAATCGCCGATCATCGACGAGAGTGCCTCGACGGCCGACACGTCGACGAATTGGCCTTCGCCGCTCAGGTCTCGATGAAGCAATGCTGCTACGGCGGCCAACGCCGCGGCCGCGCCGACGGTCGA
>NZ_JBATXN010000287.1:0-7429 GCF_049673265.1 Mycobacterium sp.
CGCCGTCAGCTCCTCACCAACGGCGCTTCGCTGATCGGGCAGATGCTCAAGTCGCTGATCGACCTCTGCGACGGCGAGCCTCCGCTGTGGACCAATTCGGCGATGGACGACCTCATCGTCGAAGACGGCCGAGTCGTCGGTGCGCGCATCATCCGAGACGGAACACCGTTGAATGTTCAGGCGCGTAGGGGAGTTCTGTTGGCGGCGGGCGGGTTCGGCCACAACGCCGACATGCGACGCCGTTACAGCGGCGATCAGCCCAACGAGGCGCAGTGGTCGATCGCCAACGCGGGCGACACCGGCGAGGTCTTGCAAACTGCGATGCGGCTCGGCGCGAAAACCGACCTGTTGGACGAAGCTTGGTGGCTTCCTTCGGTGTTCATCGCCAACGGCGGTACCACCGCCGCCTCGCTGGGTTCGGGGCGACAACGACCAGGCGCCATCTATGTCGACTCGAGCGGCCGACGTTTTTGCAACGAGTCGAACTCCTACGTCGAAGTGGGCAAGGCGATGTACGCCAACAAAGCGGTGCCCTGCTGGATGGTGTTCGACGACGGGTACGTGCGTCGCTATGTGGCAGGCGCCAACCCGCTGAAACGTCGACTGCCGTCCGCGCTGATTGAGAGTGGCGCGGTGAAACGGGCCGACACCATAGGCGAATTGGCGCGCCAGATCGACGTGCCCGCTGACGCGTTGGCGCGCACGGTCGAGCGATTCAACAAGTTCGCGGCCAAAGGCCTCGACCCCGACTTTGGTCGGGGTCAGTCGGCGTACAACGACTGCCTAGGCGATCCGGGGTATCGACCGAATGCGGCCATCGGGCCGCTCGGGCGTGCGCCCTACTACGCGACCAAGGTTTATCCGGCCGACGTCGGCACGTGTGGCGGGGTGATCACCAACGAGCACGCCCAGGTTCTCGACGAGCACGACCGGGTGATCGATGGTCTCTATGCGACCGGCAACACCACGGCGACGGTGATGGGCCGGACCTATCCGGGCGCCGGCGCGAGCATCGCCAGCTCTATGGTCTTCGGCTACGTCGCCGCGCGGCACGCGGCGGGGCGCAAGCTAGCCGGCGAGCGGAGCCGCTAGATTCCACGGCGAGCAGACGCAAAAGCCCGCGACACGCCGAGGCGGGGGGGGCTTTTGCGTCTGCTCGCGCTAGGAAGACTCGTCGCGGTCTACGAAATCCCTTGGCTTCAAGCCGGATTGCATGAGCTCGGCTCGGCGTGCCTGAACGTCGGATGCTGCGCCGACCATGTTGGTCAGGATGTGGCTGACCTGAAGGTGCACCCGCATACCCATCAACTCGTAGGCGCGTTTCACGTTGTTCTTCACCGCCATCAGCGTGGTCAGCGGGATCTGGGCGACCTTGCGCGCCATCTCCTCGACAGTGGACTCGAGATCCGCACGGGGAACCACCTTGTTCAGCAGCCCCCAGTCAAGCGCCTCCTGCGCGGACAGCGTCGGCGCCAGCAGCAGCCAATCCATCGTCCGATGCCAATTCATCAGCAGCCACGGCTCGATCATCGTGTGCCCACCGGGTTCGCCGAGGCTCTGCGCGAGCGGCATCTGAAAATACGCATCCTCAGACGCCACGCAGAAGTCGGTCAGCAAGCCCAGATAGATACCGCCGCCCATGCAGTAGCCGTGAATCTGCGAGATCGTCGGCTTCGGAAACTCCCACAGGTACAACGTCGGCCACAAGAACAGGTCGGCGGTGCCCTTGTAGAGATCCTCGAACGTGTCGCCAAAGTCCGGGTATGGGTTCTCGTCGGGACCCCAGCGGGCAACGTGCCCGCCGCAGAAGCCGTTGCCGTTGGCCTTGAGGATCACCACTTTGATCTCGCGATCTCGGTCGGCCTCGTGCAGGCATTGGTCGACTTCGGTCACCAGCGTGGCGTCTTTGGTGTTGGCCTTGTCGACGCGGTTGAGAATGATCCGCGCTATCGGCGGGTCACGCTGGTAGATAACCGCTTCGAGGGTGCGCTCCTCCATGTCGGCGACCCTATTACGGTAAACGTCGAATCAGGCGGATACCGGCTTGGCGACCTTCATCAGCTTCATCAGGTTGCCGCCCATGATCTTGGCGACGTCTTCTTCGCCGAAATCGGTGAGCTCGTCGACGAATGAGATGGGGTCCTTCAGGCCTTCGGGGTGTGGCCAATCGGATCCGAACAGCACCCGGTCGGTGCCGACCATATTGACGATCTCGTTGAACCGGTCCTCCCAGAATGGGGTGATGTAGACGCAGCGCTTGAACGCCTCGACCGGGTCCTCGCTGAACGAGTTCGGCATCTTCTTGTAGACGCCCTTGAGACCCTTGAATAGGTCTGGCACCCAGTCTGCGCCGTTTTCAATCGACAGGATCCGCAGCTCCGGGTTGCGCGACAGCGCGCCGTGGCACACCAGCGCACCCATTGCGTCCAAGATCGGCCGATGGCCCATCGCGAAACTGCGGAAGGCGGTCGGCTTGAACGGCAGGAACTCGTCGCCGGGTTCCCACACGTTTGCGAACTCGGAATAACCACTGTCCGAGGCGTGCATCGAGACCGGAAGCTCGGCCTTGATGCAGGCCTGCCAGAACGGGTCGAATTCCTCGAGTCCGAATGACCGGCTGCCACGGTATCCCGGCACCGGCGCCGGACGGACCAGCACGGTCCGGGCCCCGCGCTCTAAGCACCATTCCAATTCCTCGAGCGCGCGCTCGACAATCGGCAGCGTGATCACCGGGGTGGCGAAGATGCGGTCCTGGTAGTTGAACGACCACGTCTCGTGCATCCATTCGTTGAGCGCGTGGATGACGTCGTGGGTCATCTCCGGGTCGTCCTTCATGCGCTCTTCGACCAGGCTGGCCAGGGTAGGGAACATCAGCGCGTAGTCGATGCCCAGCTCGTCCATGACCTCCAGCCGCGGCGCGGGCTCACGGAAGGCGGGGATCGCCTTCATCGGCTCGCCCAGGATCTCGCGGTAGGTCTTGCCTTGCGCGCCGTTGCGGAAGTAGTCCTCCTGAGCGCCCGGCTTCGCGACCTTTTCGAAGGTCGGGTTGGGGATGTACTCGCTGATGTGGCCGCGCACCACGATCTTGGTGCGACCGCGAACCTGCACGTAGTCGATCACGTTCTTGCGCTTGTCCGGCAAGAACTTGGTCAACGCTTCCTGCGGTTCATACATGTGGTTGTCGGCGTCGAACACCGGGAAGGAAAGCTCGCGAGACGGCATGGCGATCTCCTTGCAAAAGACTGGGTTCTCAGTGGGTGGTAATGACGTTACCACTTCTGTGCAACAAGCTGTAATCGCTCGGCGGCGGGGTTAGGCACGGGGCCAGTCGGGCAGCTTTGGGGTCGCCCCGTTGATGACGGCGAAATTCACCGTGGCCGTCGCGAGCAGCTCTTCCTGGGCATCACCGCCGCCGCCGTCGCCGTAGACGTCGATCTGCATCACCATCGCGCGCCGGCCGCTGCGCAGCATCCGCGGTACCGCGAACGCCGAGCCTTGCCGGATTGGACGCAGGTAGCGGATGAACAGGTCGGCGGTCGTCATCGTGGTGCCCTCCTGCAGGTAGTCCAACCCGAACTGTCCGCCCGCAACGTCGACCAGCGTGGCCACCAGCCCACCCTGCAGGGCGCCGGACGTGTTGACTACCTGAGGGCTGACCGGCATCGTCATCGCGAACTCGCCGTTGCGATCGCCCGGCCGCATTCCGATCTGGCTGAACAGCTCGCTCAGCGTCGGCGGCGCCGGCGGCACGCCGTCGTCTGCGCCCAGGGCGCGGATGCAGAAGTCGTATAGATGGGCCGAATCGATTGGCGCGCCAGTTAATTCGGCCCCCAGCCAATGCAATCGGAGGGCGCCCAGGATGGTCTGCATGACGATCGCCGCCGCGGGCCCGACATCAAGGTTAGGCCGGAAAACTCCTTCGGTGATACCGCGCTGCACGACGTCTCGAATCAGCTCGTGCAGCGGGGAGAGCACCTGGGCATAGTCGCGGGGCCGGGTTTCGGCCAGATGCTGGTTGTAGAGGTTCATCGCCCGATTCAGGCTGTCCTGGACGCTCGACTCGGGCTCGGCGCTGATCCGGTCGATGATCAGTTTGATCGCGGCGGTGCTGTCCAGCCCGTTGGTCTCGGCACGCCAGGTTTGTGCCGACTGCGCCATGGTCCGCTCCAACAGCGCAATCAGCAATTCGTCCTTGCTACTGAAGTGCTGATAAAACGCCCGCAATGAGGTCTTGGAACGGGCGACCACCTCTTGCACGGTGAAGTCGGTGCGCCCCGTCTCGCCCAGGATCTCGACGGCCGTCTTGATGAAGCGGGCAGCACGCGTCGTCGATTCGGCTTCGTCATCCGGGGCCATCCCGCCTCCTTATCGCGCACTGAAGGGTGCTGTGAGAATGAGGTTACCGCGGTTTCCACAGGGACGGTTAGACCGGCGGGACGGGGACGCGGTTATGGCAGCAACGGCAGGCGCCAGACCGGCTTTCCGGGGTCGAGAAACCAGAGCCGGGTGGCGGTCAGCCGCACGATCCGCACTGCGCCGCTGATCATGATCGCCGCGAGCGGCAGGTTGCCGAGCGCCGCGGTCAGCACCGAGAGCCGCATTTGGCTCGGGCCGGCGGTCATGATGTCGAACCAGGCATCACAGATCAGCAGAACCCCTGTTGTGAACGCGGCGAGCAGCACCAGCTGTCGGCGCAGCCAGCCCAGCACCGCGGTAGCGGTCATGAACGCGATGAGCAGGCAGTCAAAGCCGATCCATGTCGCGGGCCAGTTATGGGCGACATAGTTCGCGGGCAAGGTGAAGCCGAGGTAGACGGTCCACGGGATCAGCGCGATAGCGCCGCCCACCATCAGGGTCAACCGGTTTCGCCGCATGCGTCTCGCCATTACCGGTGGCAACACATCGTCGAGCGGGCGCTCCAAACGCTGGATCAAGTCTTTGCGTTCATCTGGTGACATCGCCGCGATGTGGGCATCCGAGAGTTCGCCATCGCCATAGCCGGTCATGACTGTTGAGTATCCTCGGCCGCCGCGTCGAGCCCGGCCTCCACGGGGCCTTGGTGGTGGTTGTGACGCGGTCACAACCGGATACCGATCCGGCGTATCACTGATCCCAATTCTCACTGTAGTCACTATTGTCACAGGTTCGATCCTTGCGCGTCGGCTGTTGACGAGCCATCGGGAAGTCCAGGCACCCATCGGAGGTTTGACGTTGTCGGTATTTCCCCGACTCGCACCGATATCGGTGGCGTCGGTGACCGCTATTGGACTCGTGGCTCCGGTTGTCGTGGCTCCTTCAGCGGCCGCCGCACCTTGCGCGCAATCGTTTTCCGCGGCGGCACCGAACGGCGTTCAGCCGCTGCCGGGGGCGGCGGTGCCCCCGGTTGAACACGTGCCGACGGGGCGCATGCCGCGCGGTGCCCAGAACCAGGCTGCGCCGCCTGGGCTTGGCCCGCTCCCAGCCGCGGCCGCAGGCCCGACAGCAACCGGCGGGCTGAACTTCGCGCCGATGCAACAAGAAGGCGCAGTGCTGCCCTGGCCTGTGCCCCCCGGCCCGGCGGCCCAAGAGGTGCCGAACCCCACGAGTCCGATCACTCCGGGTCCAAACGCAGCTGCCAGTACGGGCCCGACGACAGCGATCGTCAACTGGGTGAACGGACCCAACAGCCCGAACAACACCTACACACGCTTCGCTATCTCCGGCGCCGATCTCGGGATCGTGTGGGACAACGGCCAAACCGGCGCGAATGACCAGGTGCTCATGGCATTCGGCGACACGTTCGGCGACTGCAGCGTTCCCAGCCAACAATGGCGGAGCAACACCTTGCTTCGTAGTGCGGACCGCAATCTGTCCGACGGAGTGTCGGTGCCCGATCCGGTGTTCGCCAACGTCTACGCGGGCTCGCCGGTGTTGTCCGCGACTCCACCGGGATCGAACTTTTCCAGGCAGATCATCGCCAGCCTTAATCTCGCGCCAACCGAAGTGACCATCATTCCCACCGCTGGCATCGCGGTGGGGACAACGCAGTACGTCAATTTCATGTCCGTCCAGCAGTGGGGCAATCCTGGCCAATGGACCACGAACTTTTCGGCAATCGCAACTTCTACCGACAACGGCGAAACGTGGACTGCAAACCGTGGAACCGTCCGGCCTAGCTTCTTTTTCAGCGTGCCCAGCGTCTGGTTCAACTGGGGCAACCAGAACTTTCAGCAGGGGGCGTTCGTCCGCCGCGACGGTTATGTGTACTCATTCGGCACGCCGTCCGGGCGCTCCGGCTCGGCATATGTGTCGCGCGTCCCCGAGAACGCTGTGCTGGACCTCAATCAGTACGAATACTGGGGCAAACCGTGGTGGAATCCGTTTGCCGCGCCGTCGTGGATCGCAAACAGTCCGTGGTCTGCCACGCCGGTTATTTCGGCCCCGGTGAGCGAGATGTCAGTTCAGTACAACGATTATCTCAACAAGTACGTCGTGCTCTACTGCGACGGCTTGAACAATGTCGTCATGCGGACAGCGGACAATCCGCAGGGACCGTGGAGCGCAGCGCAGACCCTGGTGACGTCGACACAACTTCCTGGCGGCATTTATGCCCCGTTCATCCACCCCTGGTCAGCCGGCCACGACCTGTATTTCAACCTCTCGCTGTGGTCGGCGTACAGCGTGATGTTGATGCACACCACGCTGCCCTAGGCCAGAGCGGCCCAGATGCGACGGTGAGATTGGGAAGGATGGCGTTGCTAGGCGGCGGTGTGGCGGGGGACTGGCAGCAGGTACTGCTCACGCCGACAATGGCGGTGGCACACGGTGCCCCGGACCACCATTGCCACAGTACAAGTTTCAAATAACGCCCGGATAGTGGCCTGTCGATGACCGGCCCAGTTCCAGACGGCGTCACCTGGGATATGGCGTTTGCCACGACAGCACAGGATGTTGAGTCGCTCTACCCGCTTGACGAATCCGATTTGCCGAGCAGCCGATAGCCGGCTTCGGTAAATGCCCGGGCGATGTTTCTGCCATCGGCACGATGAAGTTCGTCGTATGACTCGATGCGTGCAGCCTCGCCCCCGGTTACCCCGTACAGACGGGTCGAGACCGGGTCCTCGGGCGGCGTGGGATCCCCGACGAAACGCGCGCGCATTGCCCACATCGTTTCCACGGCCGCGACCACCGAGTAACCACCCAACGGTGGGGCGACGTGATACAGCTCAACGTCGCCGACAGCCACGATCTTGAGGATCTCATCGGCGTTGTCCGGTGCTAAGCCGACAAAACGTGCAGTGCCTGACATGGTTTTCCCCAACTAGTTGACGATGACAAATCGATACTAAGGGGCCCGGCGCTACCCTCCGCGCGCCAAAATCATCGCCGAACGATTGACCTTGGTCGCCGCCGTGCGGGGGATCTCGTCGACGAACTCCACTGTCTTGGG
>NZ_JBATXN010000288.1:0-10011 GCF_049673265.1 Mycobacterium sp.
GACGGGGGGGCGCCGTTCGAGGAGTTCCAGGCCAGGTGGGCGCCGTCGATGGTGGTCGGGCTGGGCCGGCTGTCCGGCCGCACGGTCGGGGTGCTGGCCAACAACCCGCTGCGGCTGGGTGGCTGCCTGAACTCCGAAAGCGCCGAGAAGGCTGCACGTTTCGTGCGGCTATGTGACGCTTTCGGGATTCCGCTGATCGTGATCGTCGACGTGCCCGGCTATCTGCCCGGTGTCGACCAGGAGTGGGGCGGCGTGGTGCGCCGCGGCGCGAAGCTGCTGCACGCGTTCGGTGAGGCCACCGTTCCGCGCGTCACGCTGGTCACCCGAAAGACGTACGGCGGGGCCTACATTGCGATGAACTCGCGTTCGCTGAACGCCACCAAGGTGTTCGCCTGGCCGGACGCCGAGGTTGCGGTGATGGGCGCCAAGGCCGCGGTGGGCATTCTGCACCGGAAGAAGCTGGCCGCGGCGTCCGACCACGAGCGCGAGGCCCTGCACGATGAATTGGCCGCGGAACACGAGCGCATTGCCGGCGGTGTTGACAGTGCCATCGAGATCGGCGTGGTCGACGAGAAGATCGACCCGGCCCACACCCGCAGCAAGATCACCGAGGCGTTGGCCCAGGCGCCGGCACGACGCGGGCGCCACAAGAACATTCCGCTGTAAGACGCCAACCGTTCGCCGAACGTAACGCCACGGCGAAAGATCACACGAATAATCGCCGCAGCGTTACATTCGCGGCCGAGCTCGCGATCGCGTGGTGTAGCCGCCGTTGGCAACGATGGTCTGCCCGGTAACTCGTGTGGCGTCGCGATGAGTTTTGCCCTCCGGTGCAGTCTGATCTCCATGGGCAAACTCATCTATGGCTTCAACGTGTCGGTGGACGGATACATCGCCGACGCACAAGGCAACATCGACTGGAGCGATCCGCGCGAAGAACTGCACCAGTACTGGAACGACTTCGAGCGGGAGACGGCCCTGTCGTTCTACGGGCGGCGGCTCTACGAACTGATGTCCGCGTACTGGCCGACCGCCGACAAGGCCCCGGACGCCACCCCTCTGATCGTCGACTTCGCCCACATCTGGCGCGACATGCCCAAGGTCGTGTTCTCGCGCACCCTGGAGTCCGTCGACTGGAACTCCCGCCTGGAACGCGGCGACCCAGTCGAGGTGGTGACGAAGCTGAAAGCCGAAACCGACGGCAGGCTGGAGGTGGCCGGCGCGACGCTGGCCGCACCGATCGTGCAGGCCGGACTGGTGGACGAGTACCGGATGGTGGTCACGCCCACCGCCGTGGGTGGCGGTACCCCGTTCTTCCCAACACTGCCGTCATGGATCTCGCTGCGACTGTTGGAGAACCGCACCTTCCCGGGTGGCACAGTCCTGCTGCGATACGAGGCCAAACACGACTGATCGAACACAGCCAGGTCGCGCCAGCCCAAATGGGAACAGTGGCTCACCCGGGCTTGGTGGCGGTGACGGCGTGGGTGCGCACGAGCGGAAGTCCCCACCAGGCCCGCCAACCAAGATCCCGACGCACGACGTTCGCCATGCCCCGTTGCCGAAGCCGCGCGGCATACAGGCGGGTGAAGCCGATATCGGCGATCACGACGCGACCGCCGGGCCGCAGCACCCGCACCGCTTCGTCGATCGCGGCCCGCCGCGCTTGGTTACCCGGCAGATTGTGGATCGCCAGGCTGCTCACGATGAGATCGAAGGAAGCGTCGGGAAATTGCAGATCGGTCATGTCGCGGGTATGCAATTCGATGCGGTCGGCCACGCCTTCGGCGTCGGCGTTGGCCAGTGTCGCCTGCATGCAGTTGCCGGTCTGATCGGGCCGCCAAATATCCACTCCCACAGCCTTTCCACGCGGCACCAATTTGGCTGCTGCCAACAAGACCGCGCCACGTCCGCAGCCGAGGTCGAGCACGCGTTCGTCGCCGCGCAGCCCGATCTCGGTCAGCAGGCGCGCCCACACCTCGAACTTTCCTCGCCGGCTGAACCGTGCGATGCTGACCCCGGCGCCGATCAATACGACGGCGACCGAGGAGGCTGCGAGTCCCGCGATGACGCGCCCACCCGCCAGCCACACCGCCGCCAAAACTGCTGCGGCAAAGCACATCAGGAGATAGCCAGCAAAGACGACCGGCGCAGGAATCAACCGGTAGTCGCCGTCCACCCCGTACTGCCCGCGCGGGCGAGCGAGTTCAGTCATCCTCATCATCTCCATAGGTTGCCGTTCGGAAATCTCGGGCCAGTCGTTGAAGGATCGGAAGAGCTTTTTCGGCAGCACGTTTCACCGCGGCGCTGCTCGGCGGCTCAGGTGGCTCGAAGGCCCGCCGTACCGTGTCGGCGAGCTGATCCGCCTTCTGCTCCAAGGTCAACGTGATCGTCGGCGCGTGAAAGGGTTCTGCCGCAAAGAAACCGAAGACGATCGTGGGTAATGTGTAGTCGAGGTCCGTCAAACGCAGATCGGGACGCAGCATGGACTCCGCAGCGAGCACGCCCAGATAGTCGCGGTTGACACCAAGCTTGCTTTGCTCCAGTCGCTGATGATGCGCCGCGGCAAGGAAAGTGCCGAGGGTATCGGCGTCGCGGGTGTAGAGCGCGCGCAGCACCGGTCGTTTCATCGCCTCGACGAACAGCCGCCGCAGGTAGCGATGCAGCGCGACCTCGACCGCATCCTTGCGGACGGCGTCAACAATCGCCTCGGCCATCGCCGCCGCTTCGCGGGCGCTGACCGCGTGGAACACTTCCTCGCGAGAACGCCAGTGCAGATAGATGGTGCCTTTGCCGACGCCGGCGCGGCGGGCCAATTCATCGATGGTCACTCGGCGATAGCCCCACGACAGCAGCAAGTCTCGGCCGGTATCAAGAATCCGATCGGCCCGTTCTCGCCGATCGCCACGGGAGCCGTGCACCACCACGGCTTCTACTTTATGACCAAAATACGATTTTGGTCAACAGTCAGCCGCGCGCCAGGATCACCGCAACCGCGTCGCGAAGCTCGCGTTCGGGGTCAGTCGGTAGCTGGTCCGCCCGCCACCCGACGAAATCGTCCGGGCGCACCAGCAGAGCCCCGTCGGGCTTTAGTCCGGTCGCATTTGCCCATGCCCCGTCGACATCGACCGCCTCGATCGCGACACCGAGGGCAGCCGTCGCTGCCGCGGCGGCATCAACCCATCGGGCACCCTCGGTTCCGGTAAGCAGGGTGAATTCATCCCCACACAAGTCGAGCGTGGAAAGGCGCTTGCCGTCGCGCTGCACCCAGACGTGCGGGATCCGCGTGCCGGGTTGTCCCCGCAGCTCCTCGACTAGCGATATCGCATCCGGGTCGCTCGGCGCCGGCTCGTCGGTCACGACCGCCGCCGAGCGGTACTGGTAGCCGGCGAGTAGGGCGAACATCGGCGCCTCCTCGTCCGGCGGCAACAGTGGCCGGTCATCGTCCAGCCGAAGCATCGCAAGCGACGGGCCGGTAAGCGATTGGCGCGCGTTGAAACGCCCGACCGGGTGACGCTCGGCGTGATAGGTACTCAGCAGCTCCGGCCCCGCCACGCCATTCAGGACGGCGCCGAGCTTCCAGGCCAGGTTGTCTGCGCTCTGGATCGCTGTGTTGGCTCCCCCGGCCTTGAGCGGCGGCATGGTGTGCGCAGCGTCGCCAACGAGAAAGACACGGCCGCATTGGAATTGGGCGGCTACCCGCTCATACGGTTGCCACGCGGCGACGTCGACGATCTCCACATCGACCCGCTCGCCGACGGCCTTGGTGAGCACCTCGACGCAACGCTCCGGGGTGAATTGCGCTGCTGTCTCGCCCTTTCCAGGCAAGTAGGTGGTGATGAACATGCCAAGGTCGTCCTCGACCACCAGGAAAATGCCGTCCACGTCAGCGTTTTTGACTTGTACACCGTCCCCGTCGTGCAGCTGCGACACGAATTTCCGCCACGGCGCTCGAAAGTAGATGAATACAACGAAGATCGGCACTGCGCCGTATCCGGAGGTCGGGACGCCCAGCGAGTCCCTGATCCGGCTGTGCACTCCGTCGGCGGCGACGAGATAGTCGGCGCGTACCGTTTCGGTGGTTCCCGACTCCTGGTCGCGCACAACCACAGTCACACCAGCATCGTCCTGGTCGAACGAGGATAGCTCCGTCCCGTAACGAACCTCGCTACCGTGCCGGCGGGTTTGCGCCAACAGCATCGGTTCCAGCCTGCTCTGCGGACAATACTGCGCAGCAGGCTCGGGACTCATCCCGGCGAACGGCGCGAAAATGGCATCGATGTCCATGGCCGGTTCCTCGTCCGGGCTGTTCAGCGTCGGCTTGACGACCATGTCGGAAACGCCATCGGCGACCGCATGGACCGCGTCGCCGAGGCCGATGCGGCGCAGGATCTCGAGGCTGCGGAAGCTCAGGTTGCGGGCCTTCGGGTAGATGAAAACCTCGCGCCGCTTTTCGACCAACAGCGAGTTGACCCCGTGGTTGGCCAGAAGAGCCGACGTAGCTAGTCCGCCGACGCCCGCCCCGACGATCAGAACTGGAACATGCGTGACATTCATGCGGGTCACCGCCTTCCCGCGGATGCGATAAATAACAGTTACTACTATATAGTAGTTACTGTCACTTTTATCCGAGCAATTCCTCGGCCACGGCGGTCACTCGGTCCCGGTCGCCCTCCACCAACCCGATCCGGGTGCGACGATCCACGATGTCGTCGACTGTCATCGCACCCTCATGGGTGATGGCGTACTCGAATTCAGCCCGGGTCACATCGATCCCGTCGGCCACCGGGTCGGCCGGCCGCTCGCAGCTGGCGGCGGCGATGACGTTGGCCGCCTCGGCCCCGTAACGCAGCACCAACGACTCCGGCAAGCCCGCCATCGGCGCTACGGGTGAGCCCGGGTTTGCCGGCGCGCCGACCAATGGCAGATTTCGGGTCTGACAGTGGGCGGCGTCCAGGCCCCGCAATTCGATCGCCCGGTCGAGGACGTCCTCGGCCATATGCCGGTACTCGGTCAGCTTGCCACCGACCACGCTGATTACCCCGGAGGGTGACTCGATCACGGCGTGGTTGCGTGACACGTCCGCGGTGTGACCGGCTCCGGTGTCGATCAGCGGCCGCAGCCCGGCATATGCACCGATCACATCGGAACTGTCCAGCGTGATTCCCAGCCCAGTGTTGACGACGTCGAGCAAGAACTTCACCTCGGCCGAAGTCGGCTGTGGCACATCAGGAATGGGCCCGGGCGCTTCTTCGTCGGTCAGTCCAAGATAGATCCGCCCCAGCTGTTCGGGCATCGCGAAGACGAAGCGGTTCAGCTCGCCGGGTATCGGAATCGTCAGCGCCGCTGTGGGGTTGCCGAGCGCGGCGGCATCGAACACGAGGTGCGTACCGCGGCTTGGACGCAGCTTCAGCGACGAGTCGATTTCACCCGCCCACACCCCGGTGGCGTTGATGACGGTGCGCGCCGACATATCAAACGACTCGCCGCTACGTTGATCGGTTAGCCGCAGCGACGTCCCGGTGACCTCAGATGCGCACGCATAGGTCAAGATTCGAGCCCCATGCTGTGCCGCGGTACGCGCAACGGCGGCGACCAGTCGGGCGTCGTCGATCAGTTGGCCGTCGTAAGCGAGTAGTCCACCATCCAGACCCTCGCGTCGAACGGCCGGGGCCAGCTCGCCGACCCGCGCTGCTGAGATACGGCTAGAGCCAGGCAAAATCGACGCCGGTGTGCCCGCCGTCTTCCGCAACACGTCGCCGGCCAGAAAGCCGGCTCGCACCAACGCCCGCTCCATTCGTCCCATCGACGGCAGCAACGGGACCAGTTGTGGCATGGCCCGAACCAGATGAGGGGCGTTGCGCGTCATCAGGATTCCGCGTTCGACAGCGCTGCGCCTGGCGATGCCGACATTGCCAGTTGCCAGGTAGCGCAATCCGCCGTGCACCAGCTTGGAGCTCCACCGGCTGGTGCCGAAGGCGAGATCGTGCTTTTCTATCAACGCCACTCGCAAGCCTCGCGACGCCGCGTCCAACGCGATGCCGGTGCCGGTGATGCCGCCACCGATCACGACGACGTCAATCGGCTCGCCATCGGCGAGCGCAGTCAAGTCGGCGGTGCGGCGCGCTGCGTTCAGTGCAGTCGAATTCATGACAAATATCCGTTCAGCGAGTAGGCGAGTTCGGCGGCCAGCGCGTCGCCGTCAAGAATCGGGCGGACGATCTGGGCGGACTGAATTGTCGATTGGGTGATCAGCAGCACCATCGCTGCGAGCCGGCGCGGATCGCCGGGTCGCACGCTCCCTTCGCGCTGGGCCGCGCGTAAACCTTGAGCGAGCGCGTCGATCAGCATCTGCTGGCTGCTGCCGAGCCGCTGGGCGATGTACACCAGCGCCAGCTCCGACCGCAGCACCGCCATCACCAGCTCGTCGTGGCGCAGACGTTCGGCCACCGCCACCACCCGGTCGACCAGCGCTGCACGGCCGCTTCCACGGAGCGGCACCTCATCCAGCGCGGCGGTGATATGGCTGGTCAGCAGCGCAGCCAGCACCGAACGCGTGTCCGGCCAGCGGCGATAAACGGTTGGACGGCTCACCCCCGCCCGTCGGGCGATCTCCGCCAGCGTCACGCGCTCTACCCCGAAATCGACCACGCAGCTCGCGGCGGCCGTGAGGATGCGTTCCTCCACGGGAGCATTACTGATTGACAGCATATGTAATACTGTAACGCATGTCAGACCAATTGCTCCCCCCGATGAAGTGGAATGCGTGGGGTGACCCGCGGGAAGCCAAACCCGTGTCCGAAGGAATCCGCTCGCTGTTGAAGCAGGCCCTGGGCGTGACGGACTCCCCTACCGCCGAACTTGACGCCGACCAGGTGAAGCTGCGCCTGTCGGAGTTAGCACAGGTCCACCGCGAGGCGCTGGCCGCCATCGTCGGGCCGAACTACTGCCGAGTCGGCGACCGCGACCGGCTGCTGCATGCCGGCGGCAAGTCCACCCTGGATCTGTTGCGGCGCAAAGATTCCGGCGCGCAAGAAGCGCCCGATGCGGTTTTGTTGCCCTGCACTGACGACGAGGTCGCCGCGATCTTGCAGTACTGCTCGCAGCACGGCATCGCTGTTGTCCCGTTCGGCGGCGGGACTAGCGTGGTCGGTGGACTCGACCCCATCCGCGGCGAATTCAGCGCTGCGGTGTCGCTGGATTTGCGGCGCTTCGACCAACTGCTCGGTTTCGACGCAGTGTCCGGCGAGGCTGAGTTCGGCGCCGGCGTCACCGGCCCGCAAGCCGAGCAACTGCTCTCTGAACACGGCTTCTCGCTGGGGCATTTTCCACAGAGCTTTGAATTCGCCAGCTTGGGCGGTTACGCCGCGACCCGATCGTCGGGCCAGGATTCCGCGGGATACGGCCGGTTCGACGACATGGTTCGCGGCCTTCGCGTCATTACCCCCGCTGGCGTGCTGGATTTGGGCCGCGCCCCGCAGTCGGCGGCCGGTCCGGACCTGCGTCAACTGCTGATCGGGTCGGAGGGCGTCTTCGGCATCATCACCCGGGTGCGGGTCCGGGTGCATCCGAAGCCCGAGGTCACCCGCTACGAGGCGTGGTCGTTCCCCGACTTCGCCACCGGGGCAGCCGCACTGCGCACCGTCACCCAGACCGGCGCAGGACCGACCGTGATCCGGATGTCCGACGAAGCCGAGACCGGCGTCAACCTGGCCACCACCGAGGCAATCGGCGAAACCCAGATCACCGGCGGCTGCTTGGCAATCACCGTGTTCGAGGGCACAGCGGCGCACACCGAAAGCCGGCACGCCGAAACCAGGGACCTGATGGCCGCCGCGGGCGGCACGTCGCTGGGTGAAGCCCCGGCGCGGGCCTGGGAGCATGGCCGGTTCGGCGCGCCGTACTTACGGGACTCGCTGCTGGGCGCCGGCGCGCTCTGCGAGACGCTCGAGACGGCCACCGAGTGGTCGAATATCCCGGCGCTGAAAGCCGCGGTCACCGATGCGTTGACCGCCGCGCTGGCCGATTCCGGTACGCCGGCGCTGGTGTTGTGCCACATTTCGCATGTGTACGCCACCGGCGCTTCGCTGTACTTCACCGTCGTCGCCGGACAACGCGGAAACCCGATCGAACAATGGCGCGCCGCGAAAACCGCTGCCTGCAGTGCAATCGTGGCCACCGGCGGGACGATCACACATCACCACGCGGTCGGCGCCGATCACCGGCCCTGGATGCGCGATGAGGTGGGCGAATTGGGCGTGCAGGTGTTGCGCGCGGTCAAATCGACGCTGGATCCCGCCGGAATTCTCAATCCCGGCAAGCTGATTCCGTGATGACCAAGCGCGAAATCGGTCGCGTGACCCTGCTGACCAATCCGGCCTCTGGACACGGAAACGCGCCGCACGCCGCCGAAAAGGCGGTCGAGCGGCTGCAGCAGCGTGACATCGACGTGGTGGCGATCGTCGGCAGCGATGCCGAGCACGCGCGCCGCCTGCTGCATGCCGCGGTTGAAAAGGGCACCGACGCACTGGTTGTCGTCGGCGGCGATGGCGTGATCTCCGATGCACTGCAGGCCGTGGCCTGCACTGATATTCCGCTGGGAATCATTCCTGCCGGCACTGGTAACGACCATGCTCGCGGATTCGGGCTGCCCACAAAGGATCCCGTTGCCGCCGCCGACGTCGTCGCGGACGGCTGGACCGAAACCGTTGACCTGGGCAGGATCCGCGACCGCGAAGGTGTCATCAAATGGTTCGGCACCGTGGCAGCCGCGGGGTTCGATTCGCTGGTTACCGATCGAGCCAACCGGATGCGTTGGCCGCGCGGCCGGATGCGCTACAACCTGGCGATGCTCGCCGAGCTGTCGCAGCTGCGGCTATTACCGTTCCGGCTGATGCTCGACGGACGCGACGAGATCGTCACCGACCTCACCCTCGCGGCGTTCGGCAACACCCGCAGTTACGGCGGCGGAATGCGGATCTGCCCCAACGCCGACCCTGGCGACGGCCAACTCGACATCACCATGGTGCACTCGGCGTCGCGCCGCCGGCTGATCCGGTTGTTTCCCACCGTCTACAAGGGCACCCACATCGGCCTCGACGAGGTGACCACGGCGCGTGCGAAATCCGTCGAGGTGGACTCGGCGGGTATCAATGCCTACGCCGACGGCGAGTATGCCTGCGCGCTGCCCGCTGAGATCTCAGCGGTCTCCGGCGCGCTGCGGGTGCTTACCCCACGCCACGGCTGAGCCAGGAGACCTCGGCGCCATCACCGCCGTCGCGATATACCTCCAACGCCTCATCCCACGCCGTGCCCAGCGCCGAATCCAGCTCGGCGGCCAACGCGTCGGCGCCGTCGGCCATCATCGCTCGCAGCCTCATCTCGCCGATCATCACGTCGCCGTTGGCGCTCATCGCTCCGCTCCACAGTCCCAGCTGTGGTGTGTGGCTGAACCGCTGCCCGTCGACCCCGGGACTGGCATCCTCGGTGACCTCAAACCGGAGCACCGACCAGGAACGCAACGCATTGGCCAGTCGGGCGCCGGTACCGACCGGGCCCACCCAGTTGGTGACCGCACGCAATTGCCCGGGCATCGCCGGTTGCGGGGTCCACTTCAGGTTGGGTTTGGCTGCAAGAGTCGACGACAACGCCCACTCGACATGCGGGCACACCGCGGCGGGCGAGGCATGGACATAGACCACGCCGGTCGTCACGTCGGCGAACTGGTTCGACGCACGCATCTGCTGCTCCTTCGGCTCCACGAGGGACGTCTTCCCCAACGACCTGGTGAGCCCGACGAGCAGGGTTACAGATACCTTGAAAATAAAATTGTGTCTTGCGTGTCTATTGTGCCTTGTGAGACCCCTGTTGCGCTAGTCCGCGACGCACTCCGATATCACGGAATCGGCGAGGACCGGCCACAGCGGCAGCGCCCAGTCACCGAAATCGCGGTCGGTGAGCACCACAAGCGCGACCTTGGCTTGCGGATCTGCCCAGGTCAACGTGCCTGAT
>NZ_JBATXN010000289.1:0-15351 GCF_049673265.1 Mycobacterium sp.
GTACAACAGGTTGCCCGACGAGCGATACGTGGTCTCCAAGCCGGCGGGCAACAACAGACGCAGGAACGCGATGATGGCCTCGTCGGTGAGTTTCTCGCCGTCGATCTCGGCGGCAACGAGGTCACCGATGATGTCGTCGGTTAGCTTGCGGCGACGCTGTTCGACCTGTTCGAGGAAGTACCCCTGCAACTCGTTCGCCGCGTTCAACCCCGCCATAATGTCGGTCGGAATCGAGATCAGATCCAGCGAGAGCCGCCGGAATAAGTCGAGGTCCTCTGGGGGCAGTCCGAGCAATGCCGAGATGATCCGGGTCGGAAATTCGAATGTCAGGGCCTTCACGAGATCTGCGTGCCCATCGTTCTTGATCTCGTCGATCAGCTGATCGCACACCGGCCCGATGACTGACGGTTCCCAGCGTTCCAGCGCGGTAGCACGAAATGCCTTGGCCACCAAGCTGCGGTGATCGTGATGTTCTTTGCCGCCCATAGCCAAGATGGTGTGGCCCATCACCAGCCCGATCGTCTTCTCGTAGGCGGCCGAGGTGAAGATCCGGTCATCGCGGAACGCCTGAAAGACGCCGTCGTAACCGAACAACACCCACTCGTCGTCCGGCCGTAATTCCTCGGGCATCTGCGTGTGGTCCGCCAGGGCACCGTGCCAGACCGGATCGGTTTGCCTCATGTATTCGAAGAACGGATAAGGGCTGGTTTCACCGGTGAAGTCGAGGGTGACGGGTTGACCGTCGGGGTCGGTGCTGAGCGTCATTCAGCGCTCCCTTCAGAGCAGCCGTGGATTATCGCTATCATAATATAAATAGCAACGAAGCCCAACGGCTTGTGGTGTCTACCGTAATGGGAACAGTATTGAGCTGCGCGATCAGTGGAGAGGCGGTGATCCGGCTGTGCTCAAACGCCGATTGGTTTGCTCCCTGGACGACTTGCCGCCGGGCACGATGAAGCTGGTCGATGTCGGGAAGTTCGGGGTGGGTGTGTACAACGTGCAGGGGTCTATGCACGCGATCGTCAATTACTGCTCACATGAGGGCGCGCCCTTGTGCCTGGGCTACATCGGAGGAACCAACGAAGTCGACCCCGACGCGCCGGACGGTCTGAAGCGCACCCGCGAAGGGCAGATCGTTCGGTGCCCTTGGCACAATTGGGAATTCGACATCACTACGGGCTGCAACATCGCCGATCCCCGACGACGCATCCGTACCTACCAGGTCGACGTCAGCGATGGCGAGGTGTTTCTGACGGCATGATTATCGACGCCAACGTTCAGCCGCATTTCGCCACTAACGCCGAAATCCGGCGCTACCTGCCTGATGCCCACCGACTGCGGGCGATTCCCGACGTCGAACAGCAGTGGTATCAAGCCCCTGGCGGCGACTACCGCCGCGACCTCTACGGCGCGCACTATCCAGGCTCTGATCCGGAAACCGTCGCCCGCCATCTCTTCGACGATGCGAGCGTGCAGTACGCCATCTTGAACCCGTTGACCCGCGGCAACATTGCCGACTATCTGCTCAATAGTCGAATTTGCGCCGCGGTCAACGACTGGCTGCTCGACCGATGGCTGGAGCCCGACGCCACCGGCCGTTACCGCGGCACCATCCGGGTCAATCCTGAAGACCCCAAGGGCGCGGTCGCCGAAATCGAACGCCTTGCCGCACATCCCAAGCTTGTCCAGATCGGCGTCCCGATGCAGTCCCGCGAGCCGTATGGCAAACCGATGTTCGAGCCGATCTGGGAGGCCGCCGCCGCCCATCGGCTTCCGGTGGCCGTCCACATCAACGGCGGCAACGGCGTCGACTATCCGCCGACCTTCGCCGGCCATGCCGACACCTATCCGGGCTATGCGGCGTTCATGCCGCTCAACTACTTCGTCCACCTCGCCACGCTCATTGTCGAGGGTGTCTTCGGCCGACACCCCGACCTGAGGTTCGTCTTCGCCGACGGCGGCTACGACATCCTCACCCCGCTGATGTGGCGGCTGGACACCTTCTGGTTGTCGATGCGCGACCAGACCCCGTGGGTGGACCGCTATCCCAGTGAATACCTGCCCGGCCATGTCCGGTTCTGTTCATCGGCCTTCGACGGGCCTACCGATGCCGGTCAGATGCAGCGCTGGATGGAGTTCTCCGGCAAGGCGGACCTGCTGATGTACGGGTCGGGATACCCACACTGGTCGACGTCACCGCCGGACATGGCGGCCGCAGGTCTCGACGGCGCACAATGCGACAAGGTGTTGTGGCAAAACGCCAGCGAGCTCTACGGGCTTGCAGTTAAGGAGCGTGCCTGATGACCACGATCGAACGGGTCGAGCCGTCGACCCAGCAGGAAAAGGAAATAGCGGTCACCATTGTCGACACCGACGTCCACCCGCTGCCCGTCTCGGGCGATGTGCTCAAGTCGTATGCGCCCGCGGACTGGGTGGACAAGATCTGGCCGACCGGCAATGCGGTTACGCCAGTGCCACACTTTTACGACACACCGGACTCGTACAAGACGTCGTCGCTGCGGGTGGACTCGTGGCCGCCCGGCGGCGGGGTCGCCGGCAGCGACCCGGATTACGCCGCCAAACAACTGCTGGTCGACGCCGGGGTGAGCATCGCGTCGCTGGAACCGATGTGTGACGCGCAGTTGCCGCAGGCCGAGCACGTCTTGAAGTCGACCTACAACGACTGGCTCGCCGACGTCTGGCTGGACCACAACAACGCGCACGGCCGCTGGCGCGGGTCGATCAGCGTCAGCGCACAGACCCCGGAACAGGCGGCGCGCGAAGTTGAGCGGTGGGCGGGTCATCCGTACATGGCGCAGGTGCTGATGACACCGCAAACCCGCGGAATCCCTTTCGGCAGACCACATTTCGATCCGCTGTATGAGGCTGCATCGCGAAACGGGCTTCCAGTGGCCACCCACCTGATGGGGCAGACCCCGTTCGAGCTGATTCCGCTTTACCCCGTCGGCAATCCGGCGCACTGGCACGATTTCTTCGCCTCCTGGCCTCTGCTGTACGTCGCGCACTTGATGAGCCTGGTGTTCGACGGTGCCTTCGATCGGCACCCCGAGCTGCGGGTGGTGTTCATCGAGGGTGGTTTCACCTGGGCGATGCCGGTGATGTGGCGAATGGACCGGATCTGGGAAGCCCGCCGCGGCGACCTGCCGCACGTCCGGCGCAGGCCGTCGGAGTATGTCCGCGAACACGTCCGGTTCACCACCCAGCCGCTGGAAGACGCCGATACCGTCCAGTTCCGCGAGTATCTGGAAATGATGGACCTCGGCGACAATCTGATGTTCTCGACCGACTATCCGCATTGGAGCTACGACTCGCCGGACTACGCGATCAACCGATTCCCCGCGCCACAGCGCGAGCGGATCATGCGCGGCAACGCGACGGCCCTGTATGGGTTGCCGGCCACGGTTAAAGCTTTGCCGGGCGAACAGCCGGCCGTCGGTGCCACTTCCGAGTGAGGCGACCCGGCTGGCCGCGCTAGTCGCTGACTACGACGCAATGTGGTCGGCCCTCGACTTCGCGGGAATTGCCGACCTTTGGGAAGACGAGACACCGCAGCCGGTGTATATCGGCGACGAGTACGCGATGCCGCTGATCGGCGCCGACGAACTCGACCGGCACTGGGCGCGGATCGCCGGGCGGCTCAAGCGCGCGTCGGTGTCGTCGGAGCTGCGGTCGGCCGATCTGCTCGCCGACGGCTTCGCGCGCTGCGTCGTGTTCAGCCGATGGAACGTCACCGGGCGCGAATCCGACGTCGAGCACACCGGGAGCAGTTGGATCACCTGGCTGGTGGTGCAGCGCGGCGAACGATACCGCATTTTTCACCACATGGAGTCACAGGTCTACTTTGATGACCATGACGATCGAGACCGACCGCGCGAAGCCTAGGGGGCCTGGAAAACTGGGTCGCATTGATCCGGCGTTACGCGACGCCGCGGCCGGCCTGGACATCGTGGAATTCCGTGCGGAGTCGCTACCTGCCGAGCGCGAGCGTGCCGATCAGCAGGCGGCCGAGCGCGCGGCGGCCGTCGACACCGGCAGCGTTGAGATCGAAGACCGCGCGATCACTGGACCGGGGGACCGGCGGCTTGGGTTACGCCTCTATCGCGGCCTGACCAAATCGGCAGCTCCGTTGGCGCTGTACGCCCACGGCGGCGGTTTCGTGACCGGCAACCTTGATACCGACCATGCGCACTGCGTGGACCTGGCGCGCGCGGCTGGTTGTCTTGTCGTCTCGGTCGACTACCGGCTTGCCCCAGAGCACCCGTGTCCGGAAGCGCTCGACGACGTCGAAGCAGCGTTTCGCTACGCCGTCGAGAACAGCGCCCGCCTTGGCGCGGACGGCACCCGCGTGGTGGTGATGGGCCGCGACGCCGGCGCGGCGTTGGCCGCCGCATTGGCCCAGCGCATGTTCGACCAGGAGGGTCCGCCGATCCTGGCCCAAGTGCTGCACCAGCCGATGCTCGACGCCGACGCGACGCCGTCGCGAAGGGAATTTCAGCGCACCCCGGGGCTGAACGGGCCAGCAGTGAGTCGCGCATGGGGCCACTATCTCGGTCACAGCGCGGCGACGGCGCAATTCGTGCCGGCCCACCGAGCGAACTTGGAAGGGCTGCCGCCCGCGTTCATCAGTTGCGCGGAGATCGACCCGTGTCGCGACGAAGCCATCGACTACGCCAACCGGCTGCTGCACGCTTACGTGCACACCGAATTGCACGTCGTCGCGGCGACATTTCACGGCTTCGATTCAGTGGTGCCGGAATGGGTCGTCTCTCGAGAAAGTGTCGCGCTGCACGCTCAGGTGCTTCGCCGCTCGTTCGCCATCCAGTTTTAGCTTCAGGTCAGATCGGCTGGAACTTGGTGATCAGCCAGTTGCCATGCAGCTTCGTCAACGACACCAGCACGCTGCTCGACGCCATCGCCGGATCGGGTCGGTCTTTGCTGGTGGTGGCTTGGTTGACGAAGAGCAACACGACCGCTGAATCCGGATGCAGTTCGGACGCCGCTGCACCAACCACTTGAGCGGTGGTGGTCAGCGCCTTTTCCTTGGCGGCCGGCGTCACGATCTGCTTGGTGAACTGGTCGTAGTAGTTCAAGAAGTCCCCGGTGAGATGGGATTTGGCAGCGGCGAAGTCCTGGTTGAGGGTGTCTGGTTTGTAGGACAGCAGGGCGACGGTCCCGTCGCGCGCGGCGTTGATCGCGCCTTGCGCGACCGCCGCGTCTGTCTGCACGTCGGGCCGATACTGAGCGACGTACAGCCACGCCGTCAACGCGCCGGATGCCAACAGCAGCGGAGCGAGAACGACCGGGACAATTTTGAGGCGGCGGCTTGTGACCTCGTCGCCGAGGAGCGACGTCGTGTCGGGCGTGCTCGTGTCGTCGTCCTGGTGCGCTTCGTCGGTGGCGCCCGCGGTCTTGTCGATTTCTACCCCGTCGCTGGGCTCCAGGTCGGACGCGGCCTCGACCGTTTGCTGCTCGGTTTTGTCGTCAGCATCGCGGCTCATAGCACGAACTCAACTTTCGAAATCTTCAGTTGATCGCCGTCGCGGACCACTGATACCCGGAACCGGAACGCTCGTGGATCATCTTTGGCGCCAGCCGAATTGGTGACGCGCTCGTTGGCCAGCACCAGGACGACTGCGGTGTCCTTACCCATCGACTCAACCGCGGTGGCCGCGACCGAGCCTTCGGTGACCGCCTTGGAATCCTTTACCACCGATTCGAAATCGTCGGCGCGACGCTGGAAGTCGTCCCGGAATTCGCCGGTGGAGCTGTCGAGTACCCGTTGGACGTCTTCCTTGGCCTTGTTGAAGTCCAGTGAGGTCAGGTTGATTACGCCTTGCTTGGCGGCTGCGGTGAACGCTGCGGATCGCTGGCGTTCGTCGAGCACGGTGTGGTGATGCCAGAGCATCCAGCCGCTCGCTGCGAGCAGACCGCAGATCGCGACGATGGCGGCCGCGGTGAGCAGCCTGGAATATCTCGTGGATACGCTCGGCACCCGCAATCGCCGCCGGGTCGGTTCGCTCGGCGTCGCGGGTGACTCCGCCGCCTCGGCAGGCTCCGTTGCCTCTGGTGCCTTGGGCCCTTTTGCGGGTTCGGCGGCCGCGGTGGTCTCGTCGGCTTCCTGCTCAGCCTGCGCCTGTGCCTCACGCCGCAATTTGATGGCCCGGGCGCGGGCGCGCGCCGCCGCCGCCAGCGCTTCTGCCTCGGCGGCTTCTGCCTCGGCTTGCTCGGCCAACGCGATCGCGTCGGCCTTCGCCTCGGCAGAATCCTGCGGCTCTTTGCCTGCCTCAGCCATGGCGACTACAGCTTCTCGACGTCATTATCGACTGAACTCCGGTATCTCTTACGGTATTGCTCATTGCTACCATCGGAGGCACCAGTGAACTCCGACTGGGATCGAATCGCACGAAAGGCCATGGAAGGTCCAGCCAACATCATGACCGCCGTCGATTCCCCCGAAAAGATACTCTTCGCCTCCACCACCCAAGCTTTTCTGCAAAAAGAGGTTCCGCTGAGCCGGGTGCGGGAGCTGCACGCGGCGGGCGTCTCATTCGACCAATCCTGGTGGCGGCGGGCCGCTGAGCTGGGTTGGACGGGGTTGCTGGTCCCCGAGGAACTAGGCGGCGGCAGCGTCTCGGACGATGGCCTCGCCGATCTGGCGATGGTCGCCGAACAACTCGGAAAGACGGTAGCGCCGGGGCCGCTGTACCCGGTCAGCACGGTGCTCGCGGGGCTGGTGGACTGCGCTGAGCGGCAGGCCCATGCGGCCACCATCGAGTCGCTGATCTCCGGTGAAACGGTGGCCTCGTGGGCCGTCTACGAGCCGGGCCACGGGTGGGCGCCTCATCAGGCGTCGGTGACCTTCACGGAGACTGATTCGGGTTACCACATCGACGGTGTCAAAGATCGTGTGGAGGCGGGAGCCCAGAGCGGCGTGCTGCTTGTCGTGGCGCGAGGCGACGACGGCGTGCGCCAGTTCTTGGTGCCCACCAACGCCTCGGGCGTGCAGATCGAGCCGCAGCAGTCGGTCGATCTCGTCAAGCAATACGCCCGCGTGCATTTCGATGGTGTGGACGTCGAGCGCAGCGCGGCCGTCGGCGGCGCTGCCGAGACCGCCGAATTGATCGACCGTCAGAGCCAGGTCGCGCAGGTGCTCCAGTGCGCCGAGGTAGTCGGCATTCTGCAAACAGTTTTCGACTTCACCGTCGCATGGGCGTTGGACCGGCACACCTTTGGCCGCCCGCTGGCGTCCTATCAAGCACTCAAGCACCACTTCGCAGATATGAAGATGTGGTTGGAGGCATGCCGGGCAACGACGGCCGCAGCGGTGGCCGCCGTATCCGCCCGTTCGCCCGATGCCGGTTTGTCAGCCAGCATCGCGAAGTCGTATGTCGGGGAAATGTCACCCGAAATCGTCCAAGGCTGTGTGCAGATGCACGGGGGCATCGGGGTCACCTGGGAACACGATCTGCATCTGTACTTGCGGCGGGTTGCCTTGTACCGGTCCATGTTCGGCACGCCCGAAGAGCATAACCTGCGGGTGTACCAGTGGCAGGAAGGCTCCAGGTCGGCCTGATGACCGAGGCCCAGACGACATCCGCGGACGTCGAAAGCATCGATGACTTCCGTGCCCGGGCGAGAGCCTGGCTGGCCGAAAGCATGCCGCCGATCGACCCCGCGCATCCGCCGGCTGCCCACCGCGATGAGGACCGCTGTTGGCAGCGGGCTCGCGAGCTGCAAAAGCGTTTGTATGACGCCGGATTCGCCGGAATCTGCTTTCCTCGGGAGTACGGCGGTCTTGGGCTGGACTACGAGTACCAGCAGGTGTTCGACGAGGAGAGCCTCAGCTATGAGATGCCGCTGATCCTCAACACGCCCACGTTCACCATCTGCTGTGCGACGCTGCTCGACACGGGTAGCGAAGAACAAAAGCGTCAGCACATCGCCGCGGCGCTGCGCGGTGATGAGGTGCTGGTTCAGCTGTTGTCGGAGCCCAGCGGCGGATCGGATCTCGCCGGCGTGATCACGCGGGCGGAGCGGGATGGCGACCGCTGGGTGATCAATGGCGCTAAGACATGGAGCACCAGCGCATTCGCCGCCGACTATGGCCTGTGCCTGGCCCGCACTGATTGGGATGTGCCAAAGCACGATGGCCTGACCATGTTCTTGGTTCCGATCAAGCATCCGGGAATCACGTTGCGGCGCATCACTCAGCTGAACGGGTCGACAGAGTTCTGCGAGGAGTTCTTCGATGATGTCGACGTCGGCGACGACGCCGTCGTCGGCGAGGTCAACGGTGGGTGGACGGTCGCCTCACGCCAGCTCTACCACGAGCGCCGCGCGGTGGGCGGGAGTTCGGAATTCGCCAGCGGTAGCGGCAGCGAAGGCGGCCGGTCGACACCTGTGAATTATGTGCGCCTGGCCGAGACGATCGGGCAGGCCGACAACGAGCGGGTCCGACAGCTAGCCGGACGAGCATTAGTGCACCGAGCGGTCAGCGACCAACTGGGCGACCACATTTACCGCAGCGTCCGCGACGGGATACTGCCGCCTGCCGCCGGAACCATCCTCCGGCTTTTCCACGCCGAGACGGTCACCTTGGAGATGGACACCGGGCTGGCAATCACTGGAACCGCCGGAGTCGTCGGCGCAGAAGGGCAGGGTCTGCAGACCGGGTTGCGATACCTATCCCGCCAAGCGGTCTGCATTGGCGGTGGCACCAGCGAGTTGGCCCGCAACGTCATTGGCGAGCGGGTGCTGAACTTTCCTCGCGAGTACGCCGCCGATCGTGGTGTGCCGTTCAGCCAGGTGCGGCACGGCAACTAAGCGTCTATACCGTGCGCGCCAACCGCTGTGCAAGCAAATCAGCGAACCGAGCCGGATCCTCAGGCGTACCGCCTTCGGCCAGAAGCGCTGTGCCGTAAAGCAATTCGGCGGTTTCAGCAACCGACGGGTCGTCGGCGCGGTCTTTATGCGCCTGCTGCAGTCCGGTGACCAGTGCATGGTTCGGGTTGAGTTCCAACGTCCGCTTCTCGACCGGAACGTCTTGGCCTGAAGCCCGGTACATGCGGGCGAGCGTCGGGGTGATGCCGAAGGCGTCGGTGATCAGGCAGGCCGGCGACTCGGTCAGCCGAGTGGACAGCCGCACCTCCTTGACGTGCTCGCTCAGGGTTTCCTTCAGCCAGGTGAGCAGGTCGGCGAAATCCTTCTCCCGCTCCTTGCGCTCGGCCTCGTGGGCCGTCTTCTCCTCCTCGGTGTCGAGATCCACCTCGCCCTTGGCCACCGACTGCAGTGGCTTGCCGTCGAACTCGGTCACCGACCCCAGCCAGATCTCGTCGACGGCGTCGGTGAGCAGCAACACCTCGTAACCCTTGGCCTTGAACGCTTCCAGGTGCGGTGAGTTGAGGATCTGCTGCCGTGACTCGCCGGTGGCGTAGAAGATCTGCTGCTGACCGTCCTTCATCCGTTCCACGTAGTCGGCGAGGGTGGTGAGTTCGTCGTCGCTGTGCGTCGACGCGAACGAGGAGATTTGCAGCAACGTCTCTTGGTTGTCGAAGTCCCGCATCAAGCCCTCTTTGAGAACCATCCCGAACTGGCCCCAGAATGTGCGGTAGTCCTCCGGCCGCTCGGACTGCAGCTCCTTGATTGTGGAAAGCACCTTCTTGGTCAAACGACGCCGGATCGCGTTGATCTGTCGATCCTGTTGCAGGATCTCGCGGGAAACGTTCAGCGACAGGTCTTGTGCGTCGACGACGCCCTTGATGAAGCGCAGATACCTGGGCATGAGCTCGTCGCAATCGCCCATGATGAAGACGCGCTTGACGTACAGCTGGACGCCGATGTCGGCGCCCGGTTGGTATAAGTCGAATGGCGCATGCGACGGGATGAAAAGCAGGGCCTGGTACTCGAAGGTGCCCTCGGCCTTCATTGAGATGACCTCGAGCGGCTCGTCCCAGGCGTGTGCGATGTGTTTGTAGAACTCCTTGTATTCTTCTTCCGAGACTTCGTCTTTGGGCCTGGCCCACAGCGCTTTGCCTGAGTTGAGGGTCTCGACCTCTGTTGTGACGGTCTCGTCGCCACCCTCTTCCGCGGCCGCAATGCGCTTTTCGACCTCCATCCGAATGGGCCATGCGATGAAGTCGGAGTACTTCTTGACCAGCGTCCTGATCTTCCACTCCGAGGTGTAATCGTGCAGCGCGTCCTCGGCGTCGACCGGCTTGAGATGTAGGGTGACCGACGTTCCCTGTGGCGCATCGTCGACCGTCGCGATGGTGTACGTGCCATCGCCGCTGGACTCCCACTTGGTGGCCTCGCTCTCGCCGGCCTTGTGCGTGAGCAGCTCGACCTTGTCGGCCACCATGAACGTGGAGTAGAACCCGATACCGAACTGGCCGATCAGTTCTTCAGAAACCGCTGCGTTTTTAGCGGTCTGGGCTTCGCGCAATTGCTGGCGCAACTCGGCGGTGCCCGACTTGGCCAGGGTGCCGATCAAATCGACGACCTCGGCGCGCGTCATGCCGATGCCGTTATCGCGAACGGTGAGGGTCCGCGCATCCTTATCTGCCTCGATCTCGATATGCAGATCGGAGGTCTCGACGTGCAGGTCCTTGTTCCGGAACGCCTCGATCCGCAGCTTGTCCAGCGCATCGGAAGCGTTTGAGATCAACTCCCGCAAAAATGAATCCTTGTCGGAGTAGACCGAGTGGACCATCAGGTCCAGCAGTTGCCGTGCCTCGGCTTGAAACTCCAGCTGCTCTACGCCCGCAGTCATGAGATTCCCCTCTACCAGATCGCATTCGAGGGGCAGGCTACAGTATCGCCCCGCTGTCTTTGGCCTTGGCGATGTCGTCCCAGTCGAAGCCGAGCTCGAGCAGAACCTCTTCGGTGTGCTGGCCGTGTTCGGGCGCGCGTCCCGGGCCGGGTGGCGTTTCATCGAACTGCACTGGTGCAGCTACCATTTCGTATTCGACACCCTGATCATCGACGTTGGTGATCAGGTAGCCGTTGGGTTTGCTCTGCGGGTCGTTGAGCGCCTCTCGCGGGGTGGCCAGCGGCGCCCACACCCCGGGCTCATCGGCCAGCGCTTGCCGCCAGTGCTCCAGGTCGTGCTCGGCGAACTTGGCGCCGATCAGGGCGGTCGCTTCGGCGGCGTTGGCGACCAGGTTCGACGACGGCACGAAGCGCTCGTCTGTGGCCAGCTCGGGTAGCCCGATTCGCTGGCAGAACCCGGCCCAGAACTTGTCCGGCTGCAGGAAGACCATCTGGATCCACCGGTCGTCCTTGGTTTTGTAGCGGTTGACCAGGGGGTTCATCGCCAACCCCGGCGGCGCTCCGGGTATGCCGTCGATGCCGAAGAGGTCGGCGACACAAATAGACGGCGCGATGCTCCACATCGCCTGGGCCAGCAGCGACGAATCGACGACCGTTGGCTCGCCGGTGCGCTCGCGGTGGAACAGCGCTGCGCAGACGCCACCGGCCAGGGTGATCCCCGCCTGCAGGTCGCCGAACGCCGGGCCCTGCACGGCTGGGTTTTCGGTGCCGAACGGTGTCAGCGTGTAGGCGACACCACCGCGCGCTAAATACGTGGCGGCGTCGAACCCGCCCCGGTCGCGGTCGGGACCGCGCACCCCCAAGCCCGTTCCGCGCGCGATGATGATGTTCGGGTTGAACCTGCGGATGTCCTCGACCGTCAGCCGTGCCCGCTCCAGCGCCGCCGGAAGCCAATTGGTCAGAAACACGTCGGCCTCTGCCAGCAGTCGGCCGAAGAATTCCCGGCCAGCCTCACTCTTGAGATCCAGTGCGATGCTGCGTTTTCCGCGGTTGCTCAGCTCAAGGATGAAGTCGGTGTCGGCGCGTGCCGCCTGCCGCGTGAAACCTCCGACGACGAGCGCTCGGCCGGGATCACCAATGATGCTCTCAACCTTGATGACCTCGGCGCCCCAGTCGGCCAGCGCGACACCGGCTGCGGGTACATACGTCCACGAAGCGAGCTCGACCACCCGGACGCCACTGAGCACGCCTGACATACGACCACTCTTTTCGGTGTCTTTTCTATTTTAGGTAGTATAGATACTATAGGTATTTGTCAGCCTGTACTGCAACGACGCAGCGTCGTGGAAGAGATGCGATGGAGTCGAACGCTCGTCCGGTCCCAACTGATGGCCGGGTCAGCGCCCCGTCAGGTCTTCCCGGTAGTCGCGTGAAAAATCATGAGCCCCAGGATGGTTCGCCTGTATTCGGAGCGCTGAGAAAGGACCGGCGATGGGCAGAGTGATGGGCAAGGTAGCGGTGGTCAGCGGAGCCGCGCGGGGTCAGGGTCGCTCGCATGCCCGAATGCTCGCCGCCGAGGGCGCCGACATCATCGCGGTCGACTTATGTGCAGACATCGAAACCAATGAATACCCGCTGGCCCGTCCGGAGGACCTCGACGAAACCGCGCGGCTCGTCGAGAAGGAGGGACAGCGCGCCGTCACCGAGATTGCCGACGTCCGCGACCGGGCCGCCCTCTCAGCGGCAATCGATCGGGGCGTCGCCGAGCTAGGTCATCTCGACATCGTGGTCGCCAACGCAGGGATCTGCCCGCTGACTGCGGGCTTGCCACCCCAGGCCTTCGCCGACGCAGTGGACGTCGATCTTGTCGGCGTGCTCAACCTCGTGCACTCGAGCCTCAAACATTTGCAGGCCGGCGCCTCGGTCATTGTGATCGGATCCAACGCGGCATTCATGTCATCGATGAACACCACCGGCATCGACGGCGGTCCCGGGGGAGCGGGATATGCGTTCGCGAAAATAGCTGCGGCGCACTATGTCAACGATTTTGCCCTGGCCCTGGCCAAGTTCTCCATCCGGATGAACGCAGTGCACCCGACGAACGTCAACACCGACATGCTGCATAGCGCGCCGATGTACCGGGCGTTCCGGCCCGACCTGAAAAATCCGACACGCGAAGATGCCGAACCGGTTTTCCCCGTGGTGCAGGCGATGCCGGTGCCCTATGTGGAACCCGAGGACATCAGCGAGGCGGTGCTATTCCTGGCCTCTGACGCCGCCCGCTACATCACCGGTCAGCAGCTGCGGGTCGACGCCGGAGGTTTTCTCAAGGTGAAACCGTGGTCAGGCGCATGAGGCTGCGTCAATCTAGCTGTGCCCTAACTGAATTGGAGAAGTAAGCGTGCCGACCGGCTACGACGATGCAGTGGGGGCACCCCCAGCCGCGGAGCGGCGAGGGGGACGAAGCGATGAGGAGGAGTAGGCGCATGCCCAAAGGGATGATCTACCTGGAGACGATGCCGGTGTCGCCGGACCGCGAGGCGGAATACCACACGTGGTACAACGACACGCATCTGGCGGAGATCTGCTCGGTGGACGGCATCGTGTCCGCGCGCCGGTTCGCGCCGACCGACGGCAAAGGCCCCTTCATCGCGATCTATGAGCTCGACTGTGACGATCTCGACTCGGTGGTCCAGCGACTGGGGGAGCTGGGTGCCAGCGGCAAGATGTCGTCGCTGGAGCTGCTCAACATGGAGACGCCGCCAATTCCCAAGGTCTATCGGCAGATCGGCTCTTACACAAAGTGACGGCCACTGCGGAGCTGCCGCCGGCAACCCTCAAGCGCATCTATGCGCTGATGGTGCTGATGAAGACTGCCGACGACCGGCTCTCCAAGGGCATCGGCACCGGAGAATTCATGTGCGTGTACTGGCCGTCGCGCGGCCAGGAGGCGATCGCTGCGGCGATGGGTGTGTCGCTGCGCGACGACGACCAGTTGGTTACCACCTACCGCGGGTTGCACGATCTGCTCGGTAAGGGCGTCCCGCTGGAGGAGATCTACGGCGAGATGATGGGCCGTACCGTCGGCGCCAGCCGGGGTAAGGGCGGCACCATGCATATCGCCAAACCCGATAAGGGCGTGATGCTTTCGACCGGGATCGTCGGCGCCGGACCACCGGTCGCGGTCGGTCTGGCGATGGCCGCCAAGCGCAAGGGCCTCGACCGCGTCACCGTGGTCAGCTTCGGCGACGGCGCCACCAACACCGGCTCATTTCATGAAGCGGCCAACATGGCCGCACTGTGGGATTTGCCGATGGTCTTTGTGTGCCAGAACAATCTCTACGCCGAAATGACGCCGACCAGCGACACGATGAAGCTCGAACACGTCGCCGACCGGGCGGCCGGCTACGGCATGCCAGGGGTGCGTGTCGACGGCAACGACCCGCTGGCCGTCGCCGCCGCGCTCGATGAGGCGCTGCGACGGGCCCGAACCGGCGACGGCCCCACCTTCATCGAGTGCGTGACATTTCGTTTTCGCGGCCATTATTTCGGTGACCGGATGCCATATATCCCCAAAGATCAGCTGTCGGCGGCGATGGACGCCGATCCGGTTCCGCGGTTCCGCAACCAGCTCGCCGATGCCGGCATCTGCGATCCCGATGAGCTCGACAGCATAGAAAACGACGCGGCAGCGGCGGTGGAGGCGGCGCTGAAAACCGTGATGGGCGCGGACTCCCCGTCGATCGACGAACTCGACCAAGACGTGTACGCAGCTCCGATCAGGTTCCCGGTGTAAAGACATGGACGAGAAAGAGATGACGATGCGCGAGGCGCTTAACCTCGCGCTCGATCAGGCGCTGCACGCGGACGACCGAGTGTTCCTGCTCGGCGAGGACATCGCCGATCCCGGCGCGTCCGGGCCGACCGCCGGGCTCTCGACGAAGTACGGCCACGATCGGGTGTTGGACACCCCGATTTCGGAAGCCGCGATCGTCGGCGCGGCAATCGGTGCTGCGATCGACGGGCTGCTGCCGGTGGCCGAGATCATGATCATGGATTTCATCGGCATTGCCGCCGACCAGTTGATCAACAACGCCGCCAAGCTGCGGTTCATGACCGGCGGCCGCACCACCGCGCCGATCACCGTCCGCACTCAGGTGTATGCGGGCCTTGCCACCGGCGCCACACATTCGCAGAGCCTGGAGGCCTGGTTCATGCACATCCCGGGGATGAAGGTGATCGTGCCATCCACTCCGCGGGACGGCAAAGGCCTACTGACCACGGCGATCTTCGACGAGGATCCATGCCTGTTCGTCGAAACCATTCGTCTGCAAGGCAAAAAGGGACCCGTTCCCGTCGAGCCCGGTTTCTCAATTCCGCTCGGCCAGGCCGACATCAAACGATCCGGCAGCGACGTCAGCTTGATCAGCTACGGCCGCAGCGTGCACGAGGCCCTCGCGGCGGCGGCGACGTTGGCCGAACGCGGAGTGAGCGCCGAAGTCGTCGATCTGCGGACCCTGGTTCCGCTCGACGTCGACACGATCGTCGAATCCGCGCGGCGAA
>NZ_JBATXN010000290.1:0-1536 GCF_049673265.1 Mycobacterium sp.
CAGCTTGATGCTGAACTGCCGGCGCTCCGCGTGAGCCGGCCAATCGTAACTAGAACAAGTTCGCAGTGTCAAAGAACGGCAAAATTAGACAAAAGTTAGTAGTTTTGCCAGGTCAGAACCATTGTGGTGGAGCCCATCCTGCAACGTGTTCTAATTCGCCTGAAACGATACATGTGTCTAATAGCCCGGACTATTGCTCCATTAGCCCGGTCGCGGCGAAATTGCGTTCCGGGTCGCGTCCAGCAAAGTAATTCTCCAGCGTGGCGCTCAGCTCTTGCGCCTCCCAGGCCTGCGTGTCCGAGGTGAAGCGTTGCTCGACGCTGGGCGCCGCCACCAGCGTCACTTGTGGGCCGTAGACGATGAATACCTGGCCGTTGACGGCGCTGGCCGCGGGTGATGCGAGGAACCGTACCAGGGTGACCACATGCTCGGGCGAGAGCGGATCGATCTGGCCGTCGCCGACCTCGGGGGCCTCCCCGAACACATCGGCCGTCATCGCGGTCCGCGCCCGCGGACATATCGCATTGGCGCAAACTCCGTAGCGGCCCAGCGCCCGAGCCGCCGTCAGGGTCAGCGCGGTGATGCCGGCCTTGGCGGCGCCGTAGTTGGCTTGGCCCACCGGCCCCACCAGCCCCGCTTCCGACGACGTGTTGACGATGCGGCCATAGACCGAGCCGTCCGAATCCTTTGCCTTCTGGCGCCAATACGTGGCAGCGTTGCGAGTCAGCAGGAAATGGCCGCGCAGGTGCACCGCGATCACCGCGTCCCACTCCTCGTCGGACATGTTGAACAGCATCCGGTCGCGGGTGATCCCGGCGTTGTTCACCACGATGCTCAAGCCGCCCAGCCCGTCGGCGCAGCTGACCAGCTCGTCGGCGGTCGTACGTTGGCTGATGTCGCCGGTGACCGCCACAGCCTTGGAGCCGGCGGCGGTGATCTCGTCGATGACGTCGGAAGCATCCAGTGCTGCGGCGATGTCGTTGACCACGACAGTGGCACCGGCGCGGGCCAACCCGATCGCCTCGGCGCGGCCCAAGCCTGCGGCCGCACCGGTCACCACCGCGACCTTCCCGGACAGATCGGTCGCTTTCGTGCTGCTAGTCATCTGTGTACGCCACTCCTCCTCATCGCTGGCGTCCCCCTCGCCGCTGCGCGGCTGGGGGTGCCCCCACTGCATCGTCTCTCCGGCGGTTATGAATACCTCTAGTCTTCGCGTTTGAGGGCGGCACGCGGGCATTCGAGGATCGCCTGCTCGGCCAGCGCCTCCTGGTCGGCAGGAATCGGATCGGTCTTTACCACCGCGTAATCCTCGTCGTCGAGGTCGAAGATATCGGGTGCGATGCCCAGGCACACCGCGTTGCCTTCGCAGCGATCGTGGTCGACTATCACCCGCACGGCATCCTCCTTGAACATGGGCTGTGGCTAGCTAGGACCCACCATACGACCAGCGACGAACGCGTTCGGCGAGACGGTCGCTGGACCCCCAGACTAGAACGTGTTACAACCAGGGGTGGCGGACGGGTAGCCATCGACGAC
>NZ_JBATXN010000291.1:0-4901 GCF_049673265.1 Mycobacterium sp.
GGTCTCCGCCATCCCGGTTGAGGCGCGCCGGGTGCGCCCGCGCCCGCAAGTCTGGTCAGTCGCCGAGTATCTTTGCCATCTTCGCGATGTGTACATGGCCTTTACCATCCGACTGCATCGCGTTCGCGCCGAGGATCGGCCAGCACTGGAGCCGATGTTCAACGATCTCCGAGCGCGTCGATTCCGCTACAACGGCTGCGATTTCGAAGCCACTCTGGGCGAACTCGGTTCAGCAACAACAGGTTTCTGTGAACAAGTCGCCCGTACCGAAGAGGGGGACTGGGACCGCATCGCTACTCGGCTGCCCGGCGAGGATCGGACAGCGCGTTGGCTGGTCCGGCAGGCAATGCACGAGGGCGTTCATCATCTTGGCGACATCCGCAGAATTGGCGGCATTGGCGGGCCGTCCGCAACCTAAGAACCGTGGCAGGTGAGCGCAATCCGCGCTATCACGCTGTCGGAAGTCAAAAGGTTGGTCTCGACATCGCCATAAAAGGAACCGTCGTCGGGGTCCCAGTTGGCGGTCTGAACGACGGTGGCCCACACCGGCTTCCCACCGAAAACCTTAGCGTTGTCTCCTATGTTGAAGTCGCTGAGCCGCTGCGGATTCGACCCATCCGGACTCATCGTCCACCAGTCAGTGCCATGTGATGGGTTGCCGGCGTTGGTCATCCACAACACCTGCCCGTCGGGCGTGTAGCGGGGATGCTCGTTGTAGCTGTCGCCGCGGGTAAGGCGAGTGATCGCGCCGGACTTGAGGTCGAGACGGTAGATCTGATTCTTCCAGAAGTTCTGGGTTTCGAAGTCGCTGGTGAACACCAGAGACGACGAGTCGGCGGAGAATCCGCCGCTCTCATTGAAGGCATCGCCGCCGGGGGAGACGGTACGAATGTCAGACAGCGAGGGTGTGCCATCCGTGTTGACGTTAAAGTCGGCGACCTTGATGACCCAGAACCCGGCGAAGCGATTGGGGTTGAGGACCCGGGGTACCTTGGTCCGCTCGGTCCATTCGAGCAGCCGACCGTCGGGGGAGAACTCCGGGATGATCGTGCCGTGGTCTTTGTCGGTCGGGAGGTCGGTGAGCTGCCATGCGTGTGACCCGTCGGCGCTGGCCACCCACAGGTCGGAGTAGCTACCCCAGCCGGGGGTAGCGACCACCGAGTCGCCCGGGTGATCCGGTTTCTCGGCCACGAACGCGATGAACTTGCCCGACGGGCTCCACACCGGCGAGCCGGCCGTGCGCTGCGGGAAGTTCACTGCGCCTGCCCCGAACTGTGCACGGTTCGCACCGTCCGGCTTGACCGTATAGATGTGGTAGTGGCCGTCGCTGCCCTTGGCGTTGTAGGCCAGCAGGCCGTTGGCTTTGGACCAGTCAGCCCCGAAGGCGTCCTTTTGGAACACTTGGTAACTGATCGGCGGGCCACATCCGGGCCGCCCGACTGATCGTCCCGGCGCCGCACCGGAACCCGGATGCGAGGCCGGTAGGTGAACACATGACGTGCACAGCGCGAAAACCAGCGCTAGACAAACCCGCAGGATAGGTATCGAATACCGGGACACCATGAGCAGGCGAGCCGCCTCTTTCGTCGCTTCGGCCAAGAATTTGGCTGTGAGCAGGTCTTCACCTAAACTCTAGGGGTTGCCGTGGGCAGACCTCGGCTGGCGCCAAGCATTATCAGCCAGCCCCGCGTGCCCTTCAGTGACGAAGACCATGCATGACAGGTCGGGTGGACTATGCGTTTCCAGCGTCCACGGGCTTATCAGTGCCTGGCTGTATACGTGAACCAGGTCAGGAGATCTAGTGATTCAGCAGGAATCGCGGCTGAAGGTGGCCGACAACACCGGCGCCAGGGAGATCTTGTGCATCCGCGTACTCGGCGGCTCGGGGCGGCGGTACGCCGGTATCGGCGACGTCATCGTGGCGACGGTCAAAGACGCCATCCCCGGTGGCAACGTCAAACGCGGTGAGGTGGTGAAGGCCGTGGTGGTCCGCACTGTCAAGGAGCGCCGCCGCGCCGACGGCAGCTACATCAAGTTCGACGAGAACGCCGCCGTCATCATCAAGCCCGACAACGACCCGCGTGGAACCCGCATTTTCGGGCCGGTCGGCCGCGAGCTGCGTGAGAAGCGCTTCATGAAGATCGTCTCGCTCGCCCCGGAGGTGTTGTAGGTGAAGATCCACAAGGGTGACACCGTCCTGGTCATCTCGGGCAAGGACAAGGGCGCCAAAGGCAAGGTGCTGCAGGCCTACCCGACCCGCAACAAGGTGCTCGTCGAGGGCGTCAACCGGATTAAGAAGCACACTCCGATCTCGACTAACCAGCGCGGAGCGCGGTCGGGCGGGATCGTCACGCAGGAAGCCCCGATTCACGTCTCTAACGTGATGGTGGTCGACTCCGACGGCAAGCCGGCCCGGGTTGGCTATCGCCTCGACGAGGAGACTGGCAAGCGGGTCCGAATCTCCAAGCGCAACGGCAAGGACATCCAGGCATGACGACTGCAGAGAAAGTTCAGCCACGGCTCAAAGCGCGATACCGCAGTGAAATTCGGGACGCGCTCCATAAAGAGTTTAAGTACGCCAACGTCATGCAGATCCCGAGCGTGGTGAAGGTTGTCGTCAACATGGGCGTCGGTGACGCCGCCCGGGACGCCAAGCTGATCAACGGCGCCGTCAGCGACTTGGCCGCGATTACCGGGCAGCGGCCCGAGATTCGCAAGGCGCGCAAGTCGATTGCGCAGTTCAAATTGCGCGAGGGCATGCCGATCGGCGCGCGGGTGACCCTGCGCGGTGACCGGATGTGGGAGTTCCTCGACCGGCTCACATCGATTGCGCTGCCGCGTATCCGCGACTTCCGCGGGCTCTCGCCCAAGCAGTTCGACGGCTCGGGCAACTACACATTCGGGCTGGCCGAGCAGTCGGTGTTCCACGAGGTCGACGTGGACAAGATCGACCGGGTCCGTGGCATGGACATCACCGTCGTCACCTCAGCGACGACCGACGACGAAGGGCGAGCGCTGTTGCGGGCCCTCGGCTTTCCGTTCAAGGAGAACTGACCAGATGGCGAAGAAGGCATTAGTTAACAAGGCCGCACGCAAGCCCAAGTTCGCGGTGCGGGGCTACACCCGCTGCGGCAGGTGCGGCCGTCCGCGCGCGGTGTTCCGCAAGTTCGGACTGTGCAGGATCTGCCTGCGCGAAATGGCGCACGCCGGCGAATTGCCCGGCGTGCAGAAGAGCAGTTGGTAACAGACCCAGAACAGGTGCGCAGCAGGCCCCGACCGGGAACCGTTGCGAGGAAGGCAACACCGCTGTCATGACGATGACGGATCCGATCGCAGACTTTTTGACACGTCTGCGCAACGCCAATTCGGCGTATCACGACGAGGTGACGCTGCCGCACTCGAAGATCAAGGCCAACATCGCCGAGATCCTCAAGCGGGAGGGTTACATCACCGACTATCGCACCGAAGATGCGCGCGTCGGTAAGGCGCTGGTCGTTCAGCTCAAGTACGGACCCAGCCGGGAGCGCAGCATCGCCGGTTTGCGGCGGGTCTCCAAGCCGGGGTTGCGGGTGTACGCCAAGTCGACCGGCCTGCCGCGAGTGCTCGGCGGGCTGGGCGTGGCGATCATTTCGACCTCCTCGGGCCTGCTCACCGACCGTCAGGCAGCCAGACAGGGCGTGGGCGGCGAAGTCCTCGCGTACGTGTGGTGAGGGGTTAATCATGTCGCGCATTGGTAAGCAGCCGGTTCCGATTCCCACCGGGGTCGAGGTGACGATCGACGGCCAGCACGTCTCGGTCAAGGGACCCAAGGGCTCCCTGGACCTGACGGTCGCCGAACCGATCACCGTGGCCCGCAACGAGGACGGCGCCATCGTGGTCGCCCGTCCCGACGACGAGCGGCACAACCGTTCGCTGCACGGGTTGTCCCGCACGCTGGTGTCGAACCTGGTGACCGGGGTGACACAGGGCTACACCACGAAGATGGAGATCTTCGGTGTCGGCTATCGCGTGCAGCTCAAAGGTTCCAACCTCGAGTTCGCGTTGGGATACAGCCATCCCGTGGTGATCACGGCACCTGACGGTGTCACCTTCGCGGTCGAATCGCCGACGAAGTTCTCGATCTCCGGGATTGACAAGCAGAAGGTCGGCCAGATCGCGGCGAACATCCGTCGGCTGCGCCGCTCTGACCCCTACAAGGGCAAGGGCGTGCGCTACGAGGGTGAGCAGATCCGCCGCAAGGTCGGAAAGACAGGTAAGTAGTCATGGCGCAATCAAAAGCTGATACCGCCGCACCAAAGTCGGTGGGCCAGAGCGTGTCCGCCGAGCGACGGAAGTCCCGGCTGCGCAGGCACGCTCGGCTGCGCAAGAAGATCTCGGGTACCCCGGAGCGTCCGCGCCTGGTGGTACACCGCTCGTCGCGGCACATCCATGTGCAGCTGGTCAACGACCTCAACGGCACGACGGTGGCCGCGGCCTCGTCGATCGAGGCCGACGTGCGGGGCGTGGACGGCGACAAGAAGGCCCACAGCGTGCGGGTCGGCCAGCTGATCGCCGAGCGGGCCAAAGCGGCCGGGGTCGAAACGGTGGTGTTCGACCGCGGGGGCTACACCTACGGCGGGCGGATCGCGGCACTGGCCGACGCCGCGCGCGAAAGCGGGTTGAAGTTCTGATGACAAGCAACGACTTTGGAAGGACCGCATAATGGCGGAGCAACCGGCCGGAACGGCCGGCCAGGCGACCGGCCACGGTGACACTCGTGGCGCAGGTCGTGACACACGCGAGGGCCGAGGCCGCCGCGATGACCGCCGCGGCGGTCGCGACCGCGACGGGGACAAGAGCAACTACTTGGAGCGCGTCGTCACCATCAACCGTGTTTCCAAGGTGGTCAAGGGTGGTCGGCG
>NZ_JBATXN010000292.1:0-4242 GCF_049673265.1 Mycobacterium sp.
AGGCGGCCTGGCGCTCAAGCGGTTGGCTCCGGCGCGCAGCTAGTTTCCTGCGGCGTCACGCGCAGCGATGTAGCCGTACACCAGTCCCTGAGCGATGGTGGCGCCCGCACCGGGATACGTGGTGCCGAACGCGTTGGCCGCGGTGTTGCCGATCGCATACAAACCGTTGATGGCACTGCCGTCCTCGCGCAGCACCCGAGCATGGGCGTCGGCTCGCAGACCGCCGCAGGTGCCGAGGTCGCTGAGCACCATCTTCACCGCATAGAACGGCCCTCGGTCGAGGGGGCGGAGGTTGGGGTTCGGGGTGGCCGTGGGATCACCGTAGTAGCGGTCGTAGGCGCTATCGCCGCGGCCGAAGTCCGCGTCAGATCCGGCTCGCGACATCTCGTTGAACCGCGTCATGGTAGCCGTGAAATTTGATCTGGGAACACCGATCTTGCCCGCGAGTTCAGCCATGTCGTCGGACCGATGGGCGATCCCGGCTTGGTACCATGACTGTGGAATCGTCATACGCGGAAACAGTTCGCCGGCAAAGACATAGCTGTTGCGATACTTCTGATCGAAGACGATCCACATCGCCTCCACGGGATTGCCCGAGTGTTCCCGTTCCAGGAGCGCCTGTCCGAACGACATGTAATCGGTTGCCTCATTGATGAATCGAGTGCCGTTATGGTCGACGATCAGCGAGCCCGGTAAGGATCGCTCGGCCAGCATCACCGACGGTGCCCCGCCCGGCAGCGGCGATACGGCCGGGAACCACCACGCCTGGTCCATCAGATCCGTTGCGGCGCCGATATCTTGAGCCGCATGAATCGCATCACCGGTGTTGGTATCTGCTCCCAGGCTCATGTGCTCGCCAAGGGATTCCGACTGGAACTTCCGCCGCATGGCCATGCTGTGGTCGAACCCCCCTGCGGCCAACACCACGCCGCGCCGCGTGGCGACGGTGACTTCGGGTCCGTCGTGACTGACCACTGCGCCGGTGACCCGCATGCCATCGGTGGTCAAGCGCCGCAGCTCTGCGCCCAGCCAAATCGGGATCCCAGCACGCAGAATGCCGGCGAATAGTCCTGCGGCCAGGGCCTGCCCGCCCGCGACATACCGGCGGCCCAGAAGCAGTCCCCCCACCCCTTGGCCGAGGCGCTTAGCGATGGTGGGGAGGCCTCTCTGCGGAACGCGGGCCATGAGGTTCATCCAGCGATAGTCGGCGGTGGTGGTGGGCATGGGGATCTTGGGCTCCATCAACCCGGGTCGCAGGCGGCCCCGGTATTTGCCGAGGATCGCGGAGTTCAGGGGACGGCATTCGCAGGTCCGCCCGGCCGCGGTGCCGCCCGACGTCTCGGGGTGGTAGTCCGAATAGTCCTTTGCCCATGACAGCCGGATCGGGGTGGTGCGCCGCAGCATGTCGACTGTCGGGGTCACGTTCCGCAGGTAACCCGCGGAGCGTTCGGCGGGCGCGGTCCCTGCCACCACCGATCGGAGATACGTTTGCGCACGCTCGACGGTGTCTCCGGCATGCTTCGCTTCGAGGATCGGACTGGCCGGCAACCACAACGCCCCACCCGAGCGGGCGGTCGAGCCGCCAACATAACCCGACTTCTCCACGACCAATACGTTCAATCCGCATTCGTATGCGGCCAGTGCCGCGGCCATCCCAGTACCCGAGCCGACGACCAGCAGGTCGACTTTGGTGTCGCCGACCGGCACGCCAGTCGGGATGGTTCCGGGGTGAGGAGTCGCCACGGTGTCAGCCCTTTGCTGCCGATCGGCCGGCGCGACGACCGTAGAAGCTGCCGTCACCGAGCGAGACGCCGCTGGCGTAACCCCAGGCGGCCAGCCCGGCGGTCGAACGGCCTGCGGCGAAGAGCCCGGGGATCGGCTCGCCGCTGACATGCAGCACCTCGGCATCCAACGTGCTGGCGAGGCCGCCCAAGGTGAACCCGCCGGTGCTTTCTCGGAGATCGATTGCGCCAACCGGGGACCCGATCGGCTTCACCCACTCGGGCTTCTTGTGCAGCAGCGGGTCCTCACCGCGGGTGGCGCCCTCGTTGTAAGCGACCACGGTCGCCTGCAGCGAACCGGCTGCCAGGCCGATCTCGCATTCCAGGTCGGCGACGCTATCGGCCACCCAGGTCGCCGGTCGCAGCATGAACTTCGGCGACCATGACGCCATCGCCTGTTCTTGGGCGTCGCCGTCGATGATCAGGTACGCGATGTTGTCCTGCTGGTAGAGGGTGAGCTGCCCGATCCGGCCGGGATAGGTGTCCTCGGGGACATAGCGTTGGCCGCGGCCATTGACCAGGATGCCGCGCACCAACTGCTGCGGGTCGATGAAGATCGCGACTTCGGTGGCGTCCATGTGGGCCAGGTCGGCGCCCAGCGCCTGAGCCATCCGGATGGCCTGCCCGTCGTGCTGCTCAATCGAGGCCGCTGGCCGGCCGGCGATCCGCGGAGCGTAGCGGGCAACCATCGCATCGTTGTAGGCGAAGCTGCCCGTCGCGAGCACGACTCCACTGCGTGCCCGGATCGTCATCTCACTGCCGTACCGGCGGGCGCGGATGCCGACCACCCTGCCGTCGGATTCGACGATCAGACACTGAACCCGCACGTCGTAAATTGCCCGCGCACCGGCCGCCGTCGCGGTCTCGACGAGCGGCTTCATCAGCATGAAGCCGGCGCTGGCTTCGCCCTGCTTCTTGTTCGACATCTGGGGGACGTGCCCACGCGGGGCGGGGGTGGCGATCGTGTTGAACGGGTATGAGTTTTCGCCGCCGCTGTACATCAGCCCCTGGTCGCCCATCGGTTCCCAGCCGGGCTCGGAGAAGAACTCTTCTTTGAACGGGACGCCGCACCCGACGAGCCAGTCGAAGTGGGCGACGCTACCGGCGCAGTAATCGGCAATTCGGCCCTTGTCGGCGCCGGGTCCCATCGCGACGTTGAGGAACGCCGCCATGTTGTCTACGGAATCGTCAAAGCCACAAGCCTTTTGGAGTGGCGTGCCACCGCCGAGGTAGATGAATCCACCTGCCATCGCCGCGGCGCCGCCCCAGGAGCCGGTGCGCTCCAGGACTAGCACGTCGGCACCCGAGCGGACCGCCTCGACCGCCGCTGCGGCGCCGGCGACCCCGTAGCCGGCGATGACGACATCGGCCTCGTCATCCCACGAGGTGATCGACGCGGCCTGGACCGGCGTGACGTCGGTGTCGGGTGTCATGGCTGCATGGCCGCGGGCATCTCGCCGACCCATTGGTGGCCCCAGTAGCTGTCGGCGGTGATTTCCTCTGCGGTGTAATAGGTTTCGTCGACTCGCATGCCGTCCGTGCCGAATTCAATATCCCAGTCACCGGGTGCGCGGACGTAGAACGACACCATCTTGTCGTTGGTGTGGCGCCCGAGGGTGGACGACAACTGGAAGCCCTCGGCGTTGACGCGGTCCAGCGCCTGACCGACGGCGTCGAGGGTGTCGACTTCGACCATGATGTGGACGAGGCGTGGGTCGCGCTGGTGTGCGGCCGGGACAATCGCCAAACTGTGGTGTCGTTCGTTGATCCCGAGGAAGCGAACCCGCACTGGGCCAAACTCTTTCGGAAGCGGTACCCGGAACGCGCCGCGGGAACGGAAACCCAGCACTTCGGTGTAGAAGTCGAACAACCCGTTGGGGTCGGTGGCCGGCACGACGACATGGCCCATCCCTTGATCGCCGGTGACGAATTTCGCGCCGAACGGGGTGATGACGGGGCTGTGGTCAAGTACCGCACTGTGGAATACCTCGAGGGTGATGCCGGCGGGGTCCTCGAAGGTGATTACCTCCTCCACCCGGCGCGCCTCGGCTTCTTCGGTGGACAGCTGCTTGAACGGCACCCCCGCACCGTCGAGGGCGGCCTTGACTCTCTGCAGTGCCGGGTGGTCGCGCACTTCCCAGCCGATGGTGAGCACCCGGTCAGACTCACCCGGCACCACGATGAGCCGGGCAGCGCGCTCGTCCATCCGCACGTACAACGCTGACGGGTCGGGTCCCTTGCCTTCCGCGAAGCCCAGCACGCCGAACGCGAACTGTCGCCACCGGCCGATGTCATTGGTCGAAATCGTGATATACCCAAGGCTTTTCAGGTCGGCCACGTTGATCTCCTAAATCAGCGCCCGCAGCGGGCCCTCGGGCGGATCGATGCCTAGCGAGCTGAGCGCCGCTGCGTGGTAGACGGTGCCGGGGACGTGAATGGCATGCATTTGGCCGACGTGCAC
>NZ_JBATXN010000293.1:0-9364 GCF_049673265.1 Mycobacterium sp.
ACGGACACGTCCCAGCCGTGGCGCCGCAACCAGTCGCCGACGTCTTCGCGTTCCTCGAAGTACCACAGCTCGTCGACCGCGGGTACCTCGAGCTGCGAATCCGTCGTCGCCAGTAGTTCTCGGAACCGATCCATCCGCTCACGGTGCAGTGCGCGCCGCTCGGGAGCAGCGAACTCGGGCCCAAGCCCCTCGACGGCGAGCCGGCTACCGGGCGCCGCGAGGTCTTGGATGCGGTCGAGCAGCAGGTCTTGCGCGGCGGCCGGCAGATACATCAGCAGTCCCTCGATCGACCAGACGCTCGGGGATTTCGCGTCAAAACCGGCTTGCTGCAACGCTGTTGGCCAGTCCTGTCGTAAGTCGATCGCGACGCTCACCAACGCCGACGTCGGTTGTGCGCCCCGGCGCCGCAGTGCGGTCGACTTGAAATCCAGGACCTTGGCCTGATCCAGCTCGTACACTTCTGTCCCGTCGGGCCATGGCAACCGCCACGCGCGCGCATCCAAACCGGCCGCCAGGATCACCACCTGCCGAACCCCGGACGCCGCCGCGCCCAGGAAGTACTCGTCGAAAAACGCTGTGCGCACGGCCATGAAGTCGATCAACACCTGAAGGTTGGCCAGCAGATCCGCGTCATCGGTCAGCTCGGCCGCCTTGGCGGGGTTGGCCATCAGACTCCACATGCCATCGCCGGCCGCCTCGAGAAACACCCGCGCGAAAGGATCACGGATGAGCGGGTTCTCGCTATCGGTTTCGGCGGCGCGAGCCGCGGCGACTCCGAGCGCTGTCGACCCCACACTTTCGGTGATCTCCCAGGAGTCGTTGTCGGTCCGCGGCATCGTCATTCCTCCCATCGCCGGCCAGCACCGGACAGTACGCCGCCTGTCTGAGAAGCGCCTGGGCGCAATTTCATCCGACGCTACTGGCGATTCGCCGCGATCCATTCGGCCGCCCGACGGTTCGACGCGCGCGACAGCCAGCCGTCTTGGATGAGCTCGGCCAGCTCCGTTCTGCTGATGTCGGCCAGCCTGCTGGCCCGGATCAGCACCGACGGGTGGTCGTCGAATCGGGCGGTGGTGAAAAACGGCGAACCCGGGTCCTGCACCAGCGCCAACTTGTCGCTCTCGGATTCCACCCAGATCATGATCACGTCGGTCAGGCGTTCCCCGGTCTCGGGGTCGACGGCGTCAGGTTGCGGCGTGCGGAAGAACACGAAGGACTTGCCGCCCACCTGGTAGATCGCGTTGCCCTTCGGACCCTCAATGCGCCGCGCGTGCGGCATCCCGGCGGCGATCTCATGAACGTCGCTCTCGCGGGCGGGCCTATCGGTCATGAGCCCTACTGCTGCAACAACTCTGCCATCGCCGGCATGATGGCCTGCAACGCCTTCAACGGTCGCAGCATGACCTTGAACGACACGATCTGTTCGGCGTCGTTCCAGTGGATCATGTCGATCCCGTTGACGTACGTGCCGTCGATCGTCGCGGCAAACTCGAGGATTGCGGATTGCTCGTTGTACCAATGTTCGATGTAGTGAAAATCAGTGTTACCGAACACTTTTGCGGCCGCCTTCAGGTACATCAGAGTCTTGGCTCGGCCTTCCTGCGGGGTGAACACCGCGGGCGAGAAGAACACCGCGTCGTCGGCGATCAGCGCGTCCAGTTCGTCAGTATGACCGTTCTCGATGATCGAGATCCAACGGGCAATCACCGGTGGCGTCATAGCGCAATTTTTGCAGACGGTAGCTTCTCCCTGTGTGGAGGTCCCAGTAGCCATGGAAGAGCTGGACGCCGTAGCCCAGTGGATGTCGCAGCAGGGGTTGGGCGAGGGCCCGCTGGACGACGTCTCCAAAATCAGCGGCGGCACGCAGAACATCATGTTGCGGTTCACCCGTTCGGGCCGGCCATATGTACTGCGACGCGGACCGAAGCACCTGCGCCCGCGCAGCAACGTCGTGATCATGCGGGAGACCCAGGTCCTGGCCGCGCTGGCGGGCACCGACGTGCCTCATCCCCACCTGATCGCCAGCTGCGACGACCCGGGTGTTCTCGGTGACGCGGTCTTTTACCTGATGGAACCCATCGACGGGTTCAACGCCGGCGAAGAGCTGCCCGCGCTGCATGCCGGCGACCCGGCGGTGCGGTTCAAGATGGGACTGTCGATGGCTGATGCGCTCGCCAAGCTCGGTGCCGTCGACCACCTCGCGGTCGGGCTCGGCGATTTCGGCAAGCCGGAGGGGTTTCTGGAACGTCAAGTGCCACGCTGGCTTTCGGAGCTGGAATCGTATCGAGAGTTCGAAAACTATCCCGGGCCCGACATCCCCGGGGTTCAGGATGTCGCCAACTGGCTCGAACAAGGCCGCCCGTCGGCGTGGACGCCGGGCATCTTGCACGGCGACTACCACGCCGCCAACGTGATGTTCTCCCGGACCGGTCCCGACGTCGTCGCAATCGTCGACTGGGAGATGTGCACGATCGGCGACCCGCTGCTGGATCTCGGCTGGCTGCTGGCCACCTGGCAGCCATCCGGCGGGTCCACCGCATTCGGCGGCACGCTCTTCGAGATGGGCGGATTGGCCGAGACTTCCGATCTGGTGGAGCAGTATGCCCGCAACACCACCCGCGACCTGTCGCACATCACCTGGTACACGGTGCTGGCGTGTTTCAAGCTCGGCATCGTCTTGGAGGGCACGCTGGCCCGCGCCTGCGCCGGTAAGGCGCCGAAAGAAGTCGGCGAATTGCTGCATGCCACCACGGTGCGGTTGTTCGAGCAGGCGCGCGAGCTGATGGAGACGGCATGATCGATTTCGACATCCCCGCGGAAACAGCGGCGCTGCGCGATCAGATCCGCGCGTTTGTCACCGAGCAGATCGTGCCCTACGAGGCCGATCCGCGCCTGGGCCGGCACGGTCCCGATGACGAGCTGCGAGCCGAGCTGGTGGAGCTGGCTCGCAAAGCGGGGCTGCTGACGTTCCAGGCGCCCAAGCGTTTTGGCGGCCGGGAGCCGTCGCACCGCGATCAGGCCGTGTTGTTCGAAGCCGCCGGTTGGTCGACGCTGGGCCCGGTGGCGCTCAACTGCGCCGCACCCGACGAGGGCAACATGTTCCTGCTGGGACGGGTGGCCAACGAAGATCAAATCGAGCAGTTCCTCATCCCGGTCATCGAGGGCCGGGGACGGTCGGTGTTTGCGATGACCGAACCCGGCGGCGCGGGGTCGGATCCCAACCAGCTGGCCACCGAGGCGGTGTTCGACGGCGCCGACTACGTCGTCAACGGGCTCAAGTGGTTGATCACCGGTGCGCGCGGCGCGCGAACGTGGATCATCATGGCCCGGGTCGCGCCCAACCCGCACGGGCCCGACGGGCCGACGCTGTTTCTGTGTGACGGCGCGACGCCGGGCATCGAGATCGAGCGGGTGATGAACACGATGGACCGCAACTACGTCGAAGGCCATGGCGTCGTGCGGTTCACCGATCTGCGGCTGCCGGCGTCAGCGGTACTGGGTGAGGTCGGCCAAGCCCTGCGCTATGCGCAGTTGCGGTTGGCGCCGGCCCGGTTGACGCACTGCATGCGCTGGCTGGGAGCCGCCTCGCGCGCGCAGTCGATCGCGGTGCAGCACGCTCGTGAGCGCACCGCGTTCGGTAGGCCGCTCGGCGAGCACCAAGGCGTGAGTTTCATGATCGCCGACAACGAAATCGCTTTGCAGCAATGCCGACTCGCGATCTGGTGGGCGTGCTGGACGCTGGACAAGGGCGATCGGGGCACCGGCCGACATGAAAGCTCGATGGTCAAGGCGTATGTGTCGGAGGAACTGTTCAAGGTCGCCGACCGCTGCGTGCAGATCCTGGGCGGCATGGGTATCTCCGACGAGACGCCGGTCGGGATGATCTTCTCCGATATGCGCGCCTTCCGCCTCTATGACGGGCCTACCGAAGTGCACAAGTACGCGATCGCCCGTCAGGTTCTGCGGTCGGTTTAGTTCCGCGGGCCGGTACCCACCGCGGTCAACGCGTCGTCCAGCGTGGGATACAACGACAGGACTTTGTCGAGGCCGGTCAGCTGCATCGGTCTGGTGGTCGCCGGATTGCCGGCGACTACCGCCACCTGAACGGATTTGCTGATCTTTTCGTGCGTGGCCGCCAGGATCCGAAGACCAACCGACGCCATGAAGCTCACGTCGGAAAGTTCGATGACGAGAACCGGCGGATCGTCGTCGAGCGCCCCGGCAATCGCGGCTTCGAAAGCCGGCGCGGTGCTCAAATCGATTTCACCGCCGACGCTTACCACCGCGATCCCTTCGCGGCGCGCAAAAGAGGTCGTGATTGGATCCGGAGCTGACAACGGCCATCCTTGCCTCGGGCGTCTCATCGCGCCCGGCGAACCTGGTGCCGACCCGGTGCCGCCGCCGCAAACTGGCAGAAATATTACTTCAACTCCTCGTCCGGCGAGGCTCGGTTAGTCTTGGCGCGGGACTTCCGCCCACCTGCGGCAAGCCGGGAGGTTTGATGTCGGATCAAACGATAGATCTGTCGGGAACAGGCGTCGCCAATCAGGCACCGTCGATCTCGAGCGAGGGTTTGCTGCTGCCGCAGCTGGTGCAGCACTTACGCCAGAACCGCACGGCGTTGCGCGAGGAATGGGCCCGCAGAATCACCGAAGCCGAATTGCTCACCGCGATGTCGCCCGAGGAGATCTTCTCCGAGGCCACGACGGTGTACGACAGCTACGTCGAGGTGCTCGAGACCGGTAGCGTTGAGGCACTCCAGGATTACGCACGCGACTTGTCCGAGCGCATCATTCCACGAGGTGTGGAGACCAATGAGGTCGTCGGCATCGTGCTGTTGCTGCGCGACGTGCTGGCCCGTTCGCTGTTCGAGAAGTACCAGACCGATTTCGACCTGCTGAACCGCGTGCTCGACGCCTACGAGCCCGCCGCCAACCGCATCGCCAACACCGTGGCGGTCGGCTTCGTGCAGGAACGCGAGCGCATCATCCGCCAGCAGCAGGAAGCCATCCGCGAGCTGTCCACGCCGGTGCTGCAGGTGCGCGAGCAGTTGCTGATCTTGCCGATCATCGGCGTGCTGGACAGTCAGCGCGCCCGGCAGGTCACCGAGCAGCTGCTGCGAGCCATCCGCGCCAACCGGGCGAAAGTCGTCGTCATCGACATCACGGGTGTGCCCACCATCGACTCCACGGTGGCCAACCACCTGGTGCAGACCGTCGACGCGTCCGGCTTGATGGGCGCCAGCGTCATCATCACCGGTCTGTCTTCGGAGATCGCGCTCACCCTGGTGACGATCGGGCTGGATCTGTCCAAGATGAACGCCGTGGGTGACCTACAAGGTGGTATCGAAGAAGCCGAACGGCTGCTGGGCTACGAGGTCACTCGCACCGGCGAAACGGGCGGGTAAAAAGACTGCGTTGACAGCTAACACGGGCGTGCCATGCCAGTACCGATCCTGAAGCAGGGCCCAATCCTCATTGCCTCAGTGCAGGCGGCGTTGACCGACTCTGACACCGAGCGGTTGCGATATGACCTGATGGAGCGGGTCAGCCGCTTTCGCGCACAAGGGATTATCGTCGACGTCACCGCCATCGACGTGATGGACTCCTTCGCCGCCCGCTCGCTGCGCACGATTGCGCACATGACACGGCTGCGCGGCGCGGACACCGTCATCGTGGGCCTGCAGCCCGAAGTCGCGTTTGCGATGGTCCAACTGGGGTTGATATTCGACGACATGTACACCGCGCTGGATCTAGAAGAGGGTCTGGCACTGCTGAATAAACAACTGGGACTGGGGAAATCGATCGGACTCGACGGTGACGGATGATGTCATCGTCGATGTCGGCAACCCCGACGACATCGTAGCGGCGCGTCAGGCTGGCCATCAGTTGGCCCGCAAGCTTGGTTTCTCGTTGACCGACGTCACGATGATCGCCACGGCGATCTCGGAAGTCGCCCGCAACATCACCAGCTACGCAGGTTTCGGGGCGATTCGGGTTGGGGTAGAAGATCGGGACGGCAGGCAAGCACTGGTGGTGCGCGCCGAAGACGACGGTCCGGGTATTGCCAACATCGAACGGGCGATGGAGGACGGCTATTCGACCGGGCGGGGTCTAGGTCTCGGCTTGCCCGGGGCGCGTCGGCTGATGGACCGGATGTTCGTCGAGTCCACACCGGGTCAGGGGACGGTTATCGAGATGTGGAAGTGGATTCCGCACAATGGCTGAGCACGGTTGGCTGGGTCCGATCGAGTGGGCGGCCAAGGCGCGGGCGCGACCGGGCGAAAACGTCTGCGGCGACCGGCTGATCGCGGTCGAGATCAACGACACCAGCGCCCTCGTCGGCGTGCTGGACGGTCTCGGCCACGGCGTGGATGCCGCCGAGGCGGCCAAGCGCGGTGTGGAAGTGCTCCGGGCTGAGAGCGCCGAGCCGCTCGACGTGCTGGTCCAGCACTGTCACCGCGCATTGTCGGGCACCAGAGGGGCTGCGATGACGTTGGCGCACATCGACTTTCGATCTGATGTATTAAGCTGGATCGGCGTCGGCAATGTGACCGCCGACCTCGTTGCCAAACACCCGGGCGGTGTGGAAGTGCGATCCTCCGCTCGTCTGGCCGGCGGCATCGTCGGTTACCGCATACCCGAAACGCTGACACCGCAGGAAGTTCCGATCCGACCCGGCGACCTGCTGGTGATCACCAGCGACGGCATCGTGGAAGACCATTTGGACGACATCGACTTCTCCGCCTCGTCTTTGGCGATCGCCAACGAGATTTTGCACGAGCACGCCAAAGACAACGACGACGCGCTGGTGCTCACCGCACGTCACCGAGGCGCGTCGGGATGAACCACCCCGGCGAATTCCACGCCGGGTACGCCGCCGCCCTGCGTACCTACCTGCAGACGCGCGGTGAGGAAGAACTCGCCGTTGGACACGAACTCGGACGCCAGGCCTTGCAGATGAGTATCAGCACGCTGGAGATCATCGAGAACCACTTCCAACTGGTCGACGACTACGCGCAGGATCCGGTCTTTGATCGACCGGCGGCACTGGCCTTCCTCTTGCAGACGCTGGCGCCACTCGATATCGCGACCCGCGGATTTCTAGACGGCACAAAGCGTTACGAGGAACAGCGGGCCCGGGCCGAAAACCTGGCCGATCGCGACGAGTTCCGCAGCGCATTGGTGAACTCGCTGCAAGAGGGATTCTTCGTCGCCAATCACGAAGGGGCCGTCACCGAGGTCAACGACGCATTCGGCAAGATCACCGGCTACCCGGCCCACGGTGTCCCCTACCGGTGGCCACACCCGTGGTTGGTCGACGAGAAGGCGGCGCGGCAACAACAAATGCGCCTCAATCAGGAGAACCAAGTCCAGTACGAGACGCCGATCCGGCATCGAGACGGCCGTCTGGAATGGGTAGCCGTCAACATCAACCGGGTCACGGCGCACGTCGCCGACGAAGACGTGTACGTCGGAACCATCCGCGACATCACCGCCGAACGGGCGTTCGCCGCGCGGGAAAGCGCGGTGCTGCGCCTGGCCACGGCGGTTGGCGTGGCCAAAAGTGTCGCCGAGGTGCTGACGATTACCCTCGACGAGTGTCGCGTCGCCCTCGACGTACACCGGGTGGTGGGCGCGGTGTGGCCGCCGAACGACGGCGACCCAACGATTCAGGTGGCCGGAGAGAACGCCACACTTCCCTGGCGCCAACTCGATCCGGTACTGCGCCAGATGTTTCAGCAGGCCCGTCACCAATTGCCGCTGACCGTCCAGCCCATCGAATGGCCGGACAATCCGGGCATGGCTCGCGGAATCGTCGCGGTGCTGACCGGCGGCGGGGACGTCGCGTTGTGGCTGGAACTGCGGGTGCCACGTCGCGTCAGCGCGGAGGATCGGCTGCTGGTCACCGTGCTCGTCGGGCATTTGGGATTGGCCATCCAGCATGTGCGGCAGTTCGAAACCGCGCGCGAGACCTCGCTGACGCTGCAACACGCGATGCTGGCACCGACCGAGCTTCCGGCCGGGTTCGCGGTCCGCTACGAACCCGCGGTCCCGCCTCTGGAGATCGGCGGCGACTGGTATGACGTACTGCGGCTCGGCGATCACCGGATCGGCATCATCGTGGGAGACTGTGTGGGACGCGGCCTTGCCGCTGCGGCGGTGATGGGCCAGCTTCGCAGCTCTGCCCGGGCGCTATTCCTCACCGGCGCGGAGCCCGCGAAACTGCTCGAAGAGCTTGACGCCGTCGCCAAGCTGATCCCAGATGCCTTCTGCACCACCGTCTTTCTGGCGGTCTTGGACGCCGAGACCGGTCAATTCTGTTACAGCTGCGCCGGCCACCTGCCAGCCGTGCTCGCCGTCCCACACGCCGACCCAGTGCTGCTCTCTGACGCTCGCTCGGTGCCGTTGGCCGTGCACCGCAAGGATTCTCGTCCACAGTCGTCGGTGGTCCTGCCGCCCGGCTCAACTTTGATGCTGTACACCGACGGACTGGTGGAGCGGCGCGAGAGCTCACTCGACGACGGGATCGCGCGGGTCAGTGCGACGGTGGCTACCGGGATGCATCTGCCCGTCGACGACATCGCGGATGCCGTCCTAGACGAAATGGCCCCCCCAGCCGGATACGACGATGACATCGCGATCGTTGTCTACCGGCACCCGTACAGCCCGATAAAGATTGAAAACGCCGCAGCCGCTGAGCAATTGAGTGATATCCGGCACCAGCTTGCGGCATGGCTGCGCGACGCTGAGATACCGGATGAGACTGCCGCCGACATCGTCTTGGCGGTCAACGAGGCGGCGGCCAACAGCATCGAGCACGGCTACCGTGGGCATAAACCGGGCGACGTTCGGATAGAAGGCGAAAACGACGGTGCCCGAGTACACATGCGAATCATCGACAAAGGTTCGTGGAAAGCGGCACCTGTCGACCCCGGCATCCGCGGACGTGGATTGCTGCTGATCCGCGCGGTCAGCGACTGGCTCGAGATGGACTGCACTCCATCGGGGACCACGGTGGAGATGAGCTTCCGTGTGCCCGAAGTGACGTGATGACCTGATCAGCTATGGCAGCACGGTGTGCATCAGCATCACATCGTATGCCGACCACAGGGACAGGTTGAAGTACAAGTCTCGACCCGACGACCACGGATGAATCATCGGCGCGTATATACCGCCGGGCATCGAAAATGACGACACCAGAGGTTGTTCCGGGCTCCAGGGTCCTTCCGGAGAGGGCGCGGTCCGCGCCACCACGTCATTGCTGCCGCCGTTGGTGTAGAGCACCAGGTACTGCTTGAGATAGTCGTTGTACTGCGCTGACATCTCGCCTACCGGACCCGGGAAAATTGGCGTCGCCGCAC
>NZ_JBATXN010000294.1:0-6186 GCF_049673265.1 Mycobacterium sp.
CACCTCGACCACCAAATCGCTGATGCTGTCGGTGGTTCAAGGCCTGCTGCGGCCGATGCAGGAGAAGATCGTCGGCCGCATCGCGGTGTCCGACCTGGCCCGGCGCTGGCCGATGGAGGCGCTGGGATCGGATGCGGTGGAGATACCCAACGGTGTCGACGTCGCCGCGATGGCCTCTGCGCCGCTGCTCGACGGGTATCCGCGGCCGGCCAAGACGGTGTTGTTCCTGGGCCGCTATGACGAACCCCGCAAAGGCATGGCGGTGCTGATCGATGCGCTGCCCAGGGTGGTCGAGCGCTTCCCGGGCGTGCAAGTCCTGATCGTCGGCCGCGGCAACGAAGACGAACTGCTCGACACGGCCGGCGGCTTGGCCGGCCATCTGCGCTTCCTCGGCCAAGTGGACGACGTCGGCAAGGCGTCCGCGCTGCGCAGCGCCGACGTCTACTGTGCGCCGCACACCGGCGGGGAGAGTTTCGGCATCGTGCTCGTCGAGGCGATGGCTGCCGGCACCCCGGTGGTCGCCAGCGATCTGCACGCGTTCCGGCGGGTGCTGCGTGATGGCGATGCGGGTCGACTGGTGCCGGTCGAAGACAGCGCCGCACTGGCGGCCGGCCTGGTCGCGGTGCTGGAGGACGATTCTTTGGCCGAGCGCTACATCGCGGCGGGCACCGATGCGGTGCGCCGCTACGACTGGTCGGTGGTGGCCAGCCAGATCATGCGGGTCTATGAAACGGTCGCGGGCGCCGGCGCCAAGGTCCAGGTGGCGAGCTGATGATCGTGCTGGTCATCGCGCTAGGCCTGCTGGTGGCGGTGCTGGTCGTGGGTGGTTTTTGGGCGTACGAAACCGCCAATCGGCTCGACCGGCTGCATGTGCGCTACGACCTGTCCTGGCAAGCGTTGGACGGCGCGTTGGCCCGTCGCGCCGTGGTGGCCCGCGCGGTGGCGGCCAGCTCGTCCGCGCCGCAGTTAGCGGCCCTGGCCGACGCCGCCGAATGTGCCCCTCGGCAGGCTCGCGAGGCCTGCGAAAACAGCCTGTCGGCCGCGCTGGCGATCGTCGATCCGGCAGCGATGCCGGCGGGGCTGATCGCCGAGCTGGTCGACGCCGAAGCGCGGGTGTTGCTGGCTCGCCGATTCCACAACGACGCGGTCCGCGACACGCTGGCGCTGCGCGAACGACGGCTGGTTCGATTGCTGCGCTTAGGCGGAACCGCCTCGCTGCCAAGCTATTTCGAGATCGCGGAGCGGTCGCAGGCACTTGCGCAGAGCAAGCGGACTTCGGCGCGGCTGGTGTTGCTTGACGAGACCGGGGCGGTGTTGCTGCTGTGCGGGTCTGACCCGGCCGCGGCGGCGGGGAGCGCGCCGCGGTGGTGGTTCACCGTGGGTGGCCAGGTCGGCGACGGTGAGCCGTTGGCCAAGGCCGCTGCTCGTGAGTTGGCCGAGGAGACCGGTCTGCGTGTGGCTGCGGCCGACATGATCGGCCCGATCTGGCGACGGGAAGCGGTGTTCGACTTCAACGGCTCGGCGATCGACAGCGAGGAATTCTTCTTCGTCTACCGGACCGGACGGTTCGAGCCGTCCGCCGCTGGGCGGACCGAGTTGGAGAACCGCTATATCCACTGCCACCGCTGGTGTGACGCTGCTGACATCGCTGATCTGGTTGCTGCTGGCGAGACGGTGTATCCGTTGCAGCTCGCCGAACTGCTCGCCGAGGCGATTGCGCTGGCCGGCGCGCCGGAGCGGGCCCGCCAGCTGCAGTCCATCCGCTGAGGCACGCGAAATACCATTTGCCGTCGACCACTAGACTTGGTCGCTATGAACAACGGCGGCCCGCAGACTGGAACGGCGCGGGTCAAGCGCGGGATGGCCGAAATGCTCAAGGGCGGCGTCATCATGGACGTCGTCACCCCGGAGCAGGCCCGCATCGCCGAGGGCGCCGGCGCCGTCGCGGTGATGGCGCTGGAACGGGTGCCCGCCGATATCCGCGCCCAGGGCGGTGTGTCGCGGATGAGCGACCCGGACATGATCGAGGGCATCATCGCCGCGGTCACCATTCCGGTGATGGCCAAGGCGCGCATCGGGCACTTCGTCGAGGCGCAGATCCTGCAGAGCCTCGGGGTGGACTACATCGACGAATCCGAGGTGCTCACCCCGGCCGACTACACCCATCACATTGACAAGTGGAAGTTCACTGTGCCGTTCGTCTGCGGCGCCACCAATCTCGGTGAAGCGCTGCGCCGGATCAACGAGGGCGCGGCGATGATCCGCTCGAAAGGTGAAGCCGGCACCGGCGACGTATCCAACGCCACCACCCACATGCGCGCAATCGGGGGAGAGATCCGCCGGCTGGGTTCGTTGTCCGATGACGAGTTGTACGTGGCGGCAAAGGAACTCGCCGCGCCCTACGATTTGGTCGTGGAGGTGGCGCGGGCCGGCAAGCTACCGGTCACGTTGTTCACCGCCGGCGGTATCGCCACCCCGGCTGACGCGGCCATGATGATGCAGCTCGGAGCCGAAGGCGTTTTCGTCGGTTCGGGCATCTTCAAGTCCGGCGACCCGGCCCTGCGCGCCGCCGCGATCGTCAAGGCCACCACGTTCTTTGACGATCCCGACGTGCTTGCCAAGGTGTCCCGCGGGCTGGGTGAGCCGATGGTCGGCATCAACGTGGAGGAGATCGCCGCGCCACATCGCCTGGCGGAACGCGGCTGGTAAGAACTTGTCGATCGAGAAGATTCTTGATCTCGAGCAACTCGAGGTCAACATCTACCGAGGTAGCGTTTTCAGCCCGGAATCGGGTTTCTTTCAGCGCACCTTCGGCGGCCATGTGGCGGGCCAGTCGCTGGTATCGGCTGTGCGAACCGTGAAGCCGGAGTTTCTGGTGCACTCGCTGCACGGGTACTTCATCCGGCCCGGAGATGCCAAGGCGCCCACCATTTTTCTTGTCGAGCGATTGCGTGACGGTGGCTCGTTTTGCACCAGGCGGGTCAACGCCATCCAGCACGGCGAAACCATCTTCTCCATGTCGGCGTCATTCCAGGCCGATCAGGAAGGCATCCACCACCAGGATGCGATGCCGTCGGCGCCGCCACCGGACGATCTGCCTGGACTGAAGTCGATGAAGGTTTTCGACGACGCCGGATTTCGTCAGTTCGGGGAGTGGGACATTCGCATCGTGCCGCGCGATGAACTGCAGCGGTTGCCCGGCAAGGCTTCTCAGCAACAGGTGTGGTTTCGGCACCGCGACCCGCTGCCCGACGACCCGGTGTTGCACATCTGCGCGCTGGCCTACATGAGCGACCTGACCCTGCTGGGATCGGCGCAGGTGAATCACCTTGACGAGCGGTCGCATCTGCAAGTGGCGTCGCTGGACCACGCCATGTGGTTCATGCGGGTCTTTCGGGCCGACGAGTGGCTGCTCTACGACCAGTCCTCGCCGTCGGCGACCGGCGGGCGCTCGCTGTGCCAGGGCAAGATCTTCAATCAATACGGCGAGATGGTGGCCGCGGTGATGCAGGAGGGGCTGACCCGCTTCGCGCGCGGATACCGGCCGGCTGGACAGTGATCCGCATCGGGGTGTTGGCGCTGCAGGGCGACACCCGCGAACACCTGGCCGCGCTGCGCGAGGCCGGGGCTTCTGCGATGCCAGTGCGGCGCCTTGATGAGTTGGACGCCTGTGATGCGCTGGTGATTCCCGGTGGCGAGTCCACCACGATGAGCCATCTGCTGCGCGATCAGGATCTGCTGGAGCCGCTGCGCTTGCGGTTAGCCGACGGGATGCCGGCCTACGGGGCGTGCGCGGGGATGATCCTGTTGGCCAGCGAAATTTTGGACGCCGGCGCCGGTGGGCGGGAGGCGTTGCCGTTGTCAGGCATCGATATGACTGTGCGGCGCAACGCTTTTGGGCGTCAGGTCGACTCGTTCGAAGGCGATGTTGCTTTTAGCGGCTTCGAAGAGCCGGTGCACGCGGTGTTCATCCGCGCGCCGTGGGTCGAGCGGTGTGGCGACGGTGTGCAGGTGCTGGCGACGGCGGCCGGGCACGCCGTCGCGGTGCGGCAGGGCCGGGTGCTCGCCACGGCGTTTCACCCGGAGATGACCGGGGACCGTCGCATCCATCGGTTGTTCGTCGACATCGTCAACGGGGCGGCGTGACGGCTTCGGATATCGCCCCGGGTTTGAGCCGGGGCGTTGCGGTGTAAAAGATACTCACCATTCCGTCATAGAAAGGTCGAGCATGAAGCGAACTGGAGCCGCGGCAATCGCGATCGCCGCGGTGGTGCTCAGCGGCTGCTCTGCGTCACAGATCATCAACACCGGTGGCGACACCAAGTGCAAGGACTTCAAGACGCAGGACGAAAAGAAGCAGGATTCAGAAGTCAGCAAGATGCTCAAAGACAAGAGCGGCAACGAGCCCAACAACCTGGAGGTCTCGGCAACGCGTGCGTCGGCGTTGATTTACTGCCAAACGGTCGGCACACCAGACAGCAAGATCTCCGACGCACCCCACGGCTGACTTGACCACGTTCGACAAGCCGGTCCGCACGTGGCGTGATATCCCGGGCTGGTTTCAGTGGCGTCGGCATCAAGAGGAAGCCGCGGCGCATTTCCCCGACGGCAGTTGGTTTGTCGAGGTGGGCTGCTACTTGGGGCGCAGCATCTGCTCGCTGGGTGAGGTGGTGCGCAGTAGTCACGCCACGACGCGGATCATCGGTGTGGACACCGGCCGGGGGAGTGGACCGGAAGGGCGCGACGACACCGACGCGCACGGGCCCGCAGTTGCGCACGGCGGCGGAACGTTCGCCGGTTTGTTGCACCGCAACATCATCGGCTGCGGCTTGGCCGACACGATTCAGCTGGTGATCAGCGACTCGGTCGGCGCGGCCGCGCTGTTCGCCGACGACTCGCTGGCCTGGGTGCATATCGACGCCCGTCATGACTACCCCAGCGTCGCCGCCGATATCCGGGCATGGGCGCCGAAGGTGGCGCCCGGCGGCTGGTTGTCCGGAGACGACTACCACGCCGAATGGTGGCCCGGTGTGGTCGGCGCGGTCAGCGACACGTTGCCTGATGCGGGCCCCTGGTGGTCGACGCAATGGCGCTGGATCAAACCCGGCTAGCACTTACGCCACATCCGTCACTGCAGTTACCGGAAACGGCCAGGTGGCGCTTTTGCCCGCCTCTGAGCGACAACGTCTCAACGACCGGCCGTTGTCGCTCAGAGGCGGGCACATCGGCTCATCGCCAAGATTCTGTGGCACCTGGGGAAGCTGAGGCGGCGGCTGCCAATCGGTATCCGGCGTCCACGTAGACTCGTCAGGCGAACTTTTAGAGCAACAGAAGAGGTAGTAGAGGAGATGAGCGGCCATTCCAAGTGGGCCACCACCAAGCATCAAAAGGCCGTCAAGGACGCGCGCCGTGGCAAGGAATTCGCCCGGCTGATCAAAAACATCGAGGTCGCCGCGCGCACCGGTGGCGGTGACCCGGCGGGCAACCCGACGCTCTACGACGCCATCCAAAAGGCCAAGAAGAGCTCGGTGCCCAACGACAACATCGAGCGGGCCCGCAAACGCGGCGCCGGCGAAGAGGCCGGCGGCGCCGATTACCAGACCATCACCTACGAGGGCTACGGGCCGAGTGGGGTGGCGGTATTGGTCGAGTGCCTGACCGATAATCGCAACCGCGCGGCCAGCGAGGTCCGGGTGGCGATGACCCGCAACGGCGGCACGATGGCCGACCCGGGGTCAGTGTCATATCTGTTCTCCCGCAAGGGCGTAGTGACTCTGGAGAAGAACGGCCTGACCGAGGACGACGTGCTGACCGCGGTGCTGGAAGCGGGCGCCGAGGACGTTAACGATCTCGACGACAGCTTCGAAATCATTTCCGAGCCAAGCGATTTAGTCGCTGTGCGGACGGCGCTGCAGGACGCCGGGATTGAGTATGACTCCGCCGAGGCGGGCTTTCAACCGTCGGTGAGCGTTCCGGTGGACGTCGACGGGGCGCGCAAGGTGTTCAAGCTGGTCGACGCGCTGGAAGAGAGCGACGACGTGCAGAACGTCTACACCAATATCGATATCTCGGACGAGGTGCTGGCCGCCCTCGACGACGACTAGGCCAGTGACGACGCGACGTCTAGGCGGTTAGCAGGTTAACTCGAATATCGGGCTTCACGTGTTCAGCGGCACGGGCGAGTCG
>NZ_JBATXN010000295.1:0-4745 GCF_049673265.1 Mycobacterium sp.
GGCATGGACTACGGCGAAACCGCGCGCTGGACGGCGGCGATGGTGGCCTCCGGTGAGCGAATGGATTTCACCGAATTGCGCCGTGACGGTCATCCGCTGCCGACGGTGGACAAGCACTCCACCGGCGGGGTCGGCGACAAGATCACGCTGCCGCTGGTATCGGTGGTCGCGGCGTGCGGCGGCGGCGTGCCACAGGCATCGGGTCGTGGACTGGGCCACACCGGCGGTACCCTCGACAAGTTGGAATCCATCGCCGGCTTCACCGCGGATCTGACTAATGAGCAAGTGCGCCAACAACTTTCCGACGTCGGCGCGGCCATCTTTGCGGCTGGTCGGCTAGCACCCGCCGACGCCAAGCTCTACGCGCTGCGCGATATCACGGCAACCGTCGAGTCGCTGCCGCTGATTGCGAGCTCGGTGATGAGCAAGAAAATCGCCGAGGGGGCGGGCGCGCTGGTGCTCGACGTGAAGGTCGGTTCCGGTGCGTTGCTCAGCTCGGAATCGCAGTGCCGTGAGCTGGCCGAAACCATGGTGGCGCTCGGCGCAGAACACGGGCTGCCGGTCCGCGCGCTGTTGACCGATATGAACAGCCCGCTCGGCTTGGCCGCGGGCAACGCGCTCGAAGTCGCCGAAGCACTGGAGGTGCTGGCCGGCGGCGGGCCGCCCGATGTGGTGGAGCTGACCCTGCAGCTCGCCGGTGACATGCTCGAGATCGCCGGCATCGACCGCCGGGATCCGGCACAGACGTTGCGCGACGGCACCGCGATGGACCGATTTCGCGCGCTGATCGCCGCGCAGGGCGGTGACTTGTCCGTACCGTTGCCGGTTGGTAAGTACTCCGAAACCGTGACCGCCGGCCGGGGCGGCACAATGGGCGATATCGATGCGATGGCAGTGGGGCTGACGGTGTGGCGGCTCGGAGCGGGCAGGTCCCGTCCGGGCGAGCTGGTCCAGCCCGGGGCAGGGATTCAGATTCACCGCCGTCCCGGCGAGCCGGTGGCCGCCGGCGAGGCGCTGTTCACGCTGTACACCGATACTCCCGAACGCTTCGAGCCTGCGATGGCCGAGCTGGCCGCGGGCTGGAGCGTGGGCGATACACCGCCCGTCCGGCGACCGCTGATCATTGGTCGGATCGACTGATGACGACGCCACTGAGCTTGGAGGCAATCAAGCGGGCGCCCAAGGCGCTGTTGCACGATCACCTCGACGGCGGTTTGCGCCCGGCTACCGTCATCGACATCGCCGGCCAGACCGGCTATGACGGCCTGCCCGCCACCGACGTCGACGAGTTGACACGGTGGTTTCACACGTCGTCGCACAGCGGATCGTTGGAGCGCTACCTCGAGCCGTTCTCCCACACCGTGGCGGTGATGCAGACCCCCGAGTCGCTGCACCGGGTGGCCTACGAGTGTGTGGAGGACCTGTCCACCGACTCGGTGGTCTACGCGGAGGTACGGTTCGCCCCGGAACTGCACATCAACCGCGGACTCTCCTTCGACGCGGTCACCGATGCCGTGTTGGCGGGTTTCGCGGACGGGGAGAAGGCAGCCGCGGCAGCGGGGCGACCGATCGTCGTACGGTGTCTGGTCACCGCGATGCGGCATGCCGCGCTGTCCCGCGAAATCGCCGAGCTTGCGATCCGATTCCGTGACAAGGGCGTGGTCGGTTTCGACATCGCCGGGGCGGAGGCCGGCTATCCGCCCACCCGGCACCTGGACGCGTTCGAATACATGCGAAACAACAACGCCCGCTTCACGATTCACGCGGGTGAGGCCTTCGGTTTGCCGTCTATCCACGAGGCGATCGCGTTCTGCGGCGCCGACCGGCTCGGGCACGGGGTGCGGATCGTCGACGACATCGATGTCGCCGAGGACGGCGCGGTGCGTCTGGGCCGATTGGCATCGATATTGCGGGACAAGCGGATTCCGTTGGAGCTGTGCCCCAGCTCCAACGTCCAAACCGGCGCAGTCAAGAGCATCGCCGAGCATCCGTTCGACCTGCTCGCGCGGGCCCGGTTCCGGGTCACCGTCAACACCGACAACCGGTTGATGAGCGACACGACAATGAGCCAGGAGATGCTCGTTCTCGTCGACGCGTTCGGCTACGGGTGGACCGACCTCGCGCGGTTCACGATCAACGCGATGAAGTCGGCGTTCATTCCCTTCGACGAGCGGTTGGCGATTATCGACGAAGTCATCAAACCACGCTTTGCGGTCCTGATCGGCTAACGCCTTATTCGCGCGTTAGCCGCGACGCTCAGATGGATGTCGTCGCCGGCTTGCGGCGCCATGGGCCCGCTCTGTTACCGCACTTGCGAGCACCATCACCGACGCTCCTAGCGACGGCGCCCAGCTAGCCGGGCGCCAACGGCGAAAAAAATGAACCGAGCAGGAATTCCTCCGGCGAAACAATGCCCGTGAGGCCCGCACCGATAACGGCGTCGTAGGTAGCGTCGCCGAAATCACCCTCGATAAGCTTCGTCCCGGCGAAGCTCAACTCGCCCAGGCCCGCTTGGAAGTCGTTTATCCCAAGGCCAAAGCCCTCTGCGAAAGTATACGGATTCGATAACGTGAAAGAACCCGTGCCGAGGTCGAACGTTTCATTCGTCAACCCTTCGACCGTTCCGGCCAGGAAGTTAGCGGGCGCAAGCAGAAGGTCGTCGTCCACACCGTTGAAAAATTGTGCCGTGCCGTCGGGCAGAAGATTGCTGCCGAAGTCGGTAAATGCGGTGGTGAACGCGGTCTGACCGTCAGCAAGGTCGCCCTCGACGATGGCGATGGTGTCGGTGAAGTCGTCGGCGTGGGCGGTGGGTGCGCCGGCCGCCGACATCATCGCAGCGGCGCCGAAAGCTCCGGCGGCAGCACCCAGGCCAGCCAGGATGGCACGTTGCGGGGTCTGGTAGCTCATAGGTCCTCCCTCGTCCGTGGCCCCAGATATTACGCTTAAGCTGAGAAATTATCAGGACAGACTCAGGAATGTATAGGCGTGTGCCATCGCGAGTTGTCGTCGCCGGCTCGCGGCGCTATTCGCGCCTTAGCCGCGACTCCACGAACTGCTCCAGCTCTTCCCACGCCCGGACGGCCTCGGCATAGGGAGGCGCGGGTTTGCTCACCGCGTCGGGTTCGAGGACACAGGCCACCAGCTTGCCCAACGGGCGCTCCGTAGCGAGTGCCTTGTCGGCGGTGTTGTCCTCGGCGTAGTCACCGACATCGCGTAGCAATTCGACGGCCAGATCAAGCTGCTCACGGTCCACTGCGTCCGGCCCGGCGGCCAAATCGTCGGCCAGCCCGGTCAGGACATAGCCGTTGTCGTGGGTCACGTCGATCCGCAGCGAGCCGTCGGTTGCCGCGGTGCGGATGTCGTCGTAGGTGCTCAGCTCCGCCAGATCGTGGTCGCGCTCGTCGGCGAGATATCTGGCCAGGGCCCGCTCCGAGGCGAAGACACTGATTCGACCGTTGCGGCCCAGGAAGATCGGGCGATCGTCGAAATAGCAGCGCAGCGTGTAGAAGCTGCGTCCACCGATCATGATCCGGATCGGGTCGATACCGACTTGCGCCCAGAAGTCCTCGTCGCCGCCGAGCACAATCTCGTCGCCGGTGGACGGCGCCTGCTGGACGCCTTCGGGGGCAGCATCGTCGGCGGGCTCGGTCTGTTCCTGCTCGGCGCTTTCCTCGTCGAGGTCCTCTTCCTCGAGCGGCTCGGCCAGTTCGGCCGCGGCGACTTCGGACACGGTGCTATCCACGTCAGGAACGCTGATGATCTCGTCCAGCGCGGCGAGCACCTGGTCCCAGCCTCGTCCGACGATTTCGGCGATCACATTCCAGCGCTTGAGACCGGCTTTGCCGGTGAAGTGGCCGATTCCGCCGCCCAACGTGCCCAAGGTCGGGTTGCCGTTGAAAAACTTCATCACCGCAGGCAGCTCGCAGACCGACCCAATCGACGAGACGATCGCCAGCGTGTTGGCCAGCGCCGTCACCGACTCCTCGGTCGGTTTCTCTGCAACCAGCTCTTCAACCGCGATCAGGTCGAATTGCTTGTCTTCGACGGGCTCGAGCTTATGGGCGTTGGCCTCGGTCAGCCGTTGCCACCCCGGGTGGTCCACCAGATCGTTGTCGGTGTCGGTGCGCACGAATGCCACCAGGTCAGCGGCCGTCTCAAAGCCGTACAGGTCCTCATCCTTACCAAGAAACGCCTCCCACTCGTCACCCGCATCGCGCCAGCGGGGCGCCCACAGCGTGTAGCGGTCACCGTCGGTCAGGCTCAAGCGGATCGGCACAAGGTCAGCAGCCATCAGTGCGTCCCGAGAGGACCGGCAGCTTCAGTCGTCGGCGGCCATTGTCGTTGCTCACGGATACTGTTCCTTTCGGGATTGGACTGATCCTTCGTGCAGCATCGGGAGATGAACCGCAGAAAAGAGTCTGGGGCTGAGTAAAGGCCATGAAGCTGCTGGCTTCAGCCGTCAGAGATGTCACGCGGCACACAATAGCGACGGGGCCGTGCGGCCGGCGGACCGAGTCCACTCTTAGCCGCGCGGTATGCGCGCCGGTTTCGGGTTAGCCGCCCCAGATGTCTGTGATGGCGGGTGCTCTGGCTGCAAGGCCGAGCTTGGGCAGGCCGTACATCTCCTCGAGCGTGGACAACACGTTGTAGTGGCTGATGGTCTCGGTGTAGGTGCCCGGCCTGACGTTCGCTCCATAGATCACCGTGGGAATTTGATTCCGCGAGCTGTTGTCGTCCTCGTCCCA
>NZ_JBATXN010000296.1:0-3133 GCF_049673265.1 Mycobacterium sp.
ACAGCTCTAGGCCAGGCCAATTTGGTGAACGGGCAATGGGTGTTAGACACCACCGATGGTGCGGAATGCCCGGACGGTACCACCGTTCCCGATGCAATCGCCGCCCACCGCACCTGGGATCCGAACACCCTCGCAGGCACGATCCAGCTCTCGGGCAATAAGCCCGCCTGCAATTTCCCAGCGCGGGACCCAGAGACGGCAGACATCCAACTCCAGCCAGCGCCCTGACGCTTCAGCCTGAATTCCCGCCCACCGCTCGGCTCTGCTCCTAAACTCGCACCATTGTCATTGGTGCGGGAGATGCGGGAGCAAGCTGGTGTTGGGTGTTCATCATGCGGCAATTTGCACCGCAGATGTCGAACGATCGTTGAGATTCTGGCGAGACGGTCTGGGATTCACCGAACTGTTCGATCACACATTCCGCGGTGACTGGCCGGAACTGTTCGGAGCGCGCTCGGACCAGCTGCGGTCTATATTCCTGGGCGATCCGCAGACCCCCGACACCGGCATCGTCGAACTCGTGGTCTTCGACGGAGCCGGTGACGCGCCGGACCCGACGCCAGGACCCCGGCACGGATTCTTTCTGCTGTCTTTGCAACGCGACGTCGATGCGACGCTGTCCAGGCTGGCGGCTTTGGGTTTCAGCGATGGTGTGCGTCGCATCGGTGTGCCCGCGCAGGCCGGCGCGACGGTCCCGATGGCGGTCATCACCGCACCCGACGGGGTACTCGTCGAGCTGATCGGCGAGGCGGATAAATGACTGCCCTGGTGACCGGCGGCTCGTCGGGTATCGGCCGAGAAGTCGCCGGCCGGTTGCGCGATGCGGGCCACGACGTCGTGGTGTGGGACCAAACCGGCGGCGACATCGATTGCGATATCAGCGATCCGGAGGCAGTGAGCGCCGCGATGGGGCATACGGTGAGCGAGCACGGAGTGCCCACACGGGTGGTGGCTTGCGCGGGCATCGGCGCTTCCGGCACATTGCTGGCGCAGTCGGTCGAGGAATGGCAGCGGGTGCTTGCAGTCAACCTCACCGGCACCTGGCTTACCATCCGAGCTGCCGCCCAGGTGATGATCGACGCGGAGCTCGGCGGATCGATCGTTGTGGTGTCCAGTGTCAGCGGAACGCTCGCCGACCGGGATATGGGCGCTTACTGTGTGTCCAAAGCGGGGTTGAACATGCTGGTCAAGGTCGCGGCGGTGGAATGGGGCAGCTACGGCATCCAGGTGAACGCCGTCGGTCCCGGTGTTACCCGGACGCCGATGCTGGGCGAACCGGAGCAACTACCCGGCTGGGTGGAAGGCTTGACCGAACGCACCGCGTTAGGAGGTCTCGGGGAGGCGGCCGATGTAGCCGGTGCCATCACCGGTGTCCTCGAATTGCCTTGGGTGACAGGCCAGGTCATTCATGCCGACGGCGGACTCGCCCTGCACAGCCCGATCGATGCGTACGGTCAGACGCAGCGACTTCGCGGCAAAGTCAAGCAACCCCGAAATCAATGACACCACGGATGATTTCACCGTTGAGCAGGTCCGCATACGCGTCGTTGATGTCGTCGAGGCGATAGCGTTTGGTGATCATCTCGTCGAGCATCAACTGCCCAGTCTGATAGAGCCTGGCCAGCCGGTAGATGTCCGCTCTGGGATTACAAGAGCCGAACACGGTGCCTGCCAGGTTTTTGTTCATCAAAATGAAGTCCTGTAGGTCGAACTTGATCCCGCGGGTTGTCTGCGCGGTCATACCGGTGAGCACGCATGTCCCGCCCTTGCGGGTGAGTCGCAACGCGCTGCGGACGTCGTCGGCGCCGATCAACGAGGGCGAAACGACAACGCCGTCGGCCATCACGCCGTAGGTCAGGCCGGTCACCAGATCCAGGGCATCGTCGACGCTCGCGCAGCTGTGGGTGGCGCCGAACCGCAGCGCGGACTTCTGTTTGAATTCGACCGGATCGACGGCCACGATCTGCGCGGCACCGTTGATGCGCGCACCCTGGATCGCGCCGGTCCCGATACCGCCAACGCCGATGACGACGACGGTGTCGCCACCGCGCACGCCGGCCCGATTGGCGGCCGAACCGTATCCGGTGGGGATGGCGCACGACAGCAGCGCGCTCGGTAGCAGTGGAAGATCCGCTTCGATCTTCACGAGTGAATTCGTCGACACCACAGTGTGTTCGGCGAATGCCCCGATTTTGGAGATATGGCCCAAGGGTTTGCCGTCGGCGAGGTGGTGGCGGAATGTGCCGTCGGTGGGCATTCCCGGCGTGAGGGTTCCGATACCGGCATCGCACAGGTACTCCATACCGGTTGCGCACCATCGACATTGGCCGCACACGGCGACGAACGACATCACCACGTGGTCGCCGGGCTGGAAGTCGGTGACGCCGTCGCCAACTTCGCGCACGATGCCGGATCCCTCGTGGCCACCGATGGTGGGAAACATCGTGGGAAGCCCCATCGCCCGCAGGACTTCGTTGGGTGCTGCCATATCGCCTTTGAGGATGTGGTCGTCGGAGTGGCACAACCCGGCGGCCGCCATTTGGACCAGAACCTCACCGGCGCGAGGAGGGTCTAGCTCGAATTCCTCTATGGACCAAGGGCCGCCGACATCATGCAGAATCGCCGCCCGGCTTTTCATGAGGCCGGAGCGAAGGTGACGGGAAGCTTGTTGTGCGACCGGAAAGTCAGGCCGACGATCCTTGCGTCTTCTCCGGTCCCGTCGTCGGGGTCCAACGCCAAGTCCGTGACCCGGTCCAGCAAGCTGTTCAGCATCACCCGGGTTTCCAACCGGGCCAGATGCATTCCCAGACACATATGGATGCCGCCGGCGAACGCGATGTGGGCTTGGCGGGTGCGGCGAATGTCGAACGTGTTGGGATCGGTCCAGCGGCTCTCATCGCGGTTGGCCGAGCCCATGCACATGTCGATCTGCGCGCCCGACGGGATTGTCTTGCCCCCGATTTCGACGTCTTCGGTGGTGGTGCGCATGACCATGGTGAGCGGGGTCTCGACGCGCAGACCCTCTTCGATCGCGGCGGGTATCAATGACCGGTCTTGGTGGACCAGCGCCAGCTGCTCGGGATGGGTGAGCAACAGGTACAACAGGTTGCCCGACGAGCGATAGGTGGTCTCC
>NZ_JBATXN010000297.1:0-4021 GCF_049673265.1 Mycobacterium sp.
GTCGCCGAATCGCCTCTGCGCCGCTTTCGCGGGCCTTACCCTTAATCGGCAGCATCTGTGCCGGGGAGGTTCAATGCGGATCGTTATCCCGATCGTTTTCGTCGCGGTTGCCGCCGTGGCGGCAGCGGGTTTTGTCGGCGCCGAACCACCGGACACCCAAGTGATCACGACGGTGTCGGTCGGACCTAACGGAGAGCCGATCAACGGCTACCGGTTGGCGCCGTCGCACAGCAACGTCGACAACATGTCCGACTGCACCACGCCGTCGCCGGCTGCGGTGGCCGATGACATTTACTACTGCTCGCCCAGTGCGGCGGGCGCCGACGTGTGCTGGCCGTCAACACCGGGATCCCTGCTGTGCGGGGATGACCCCTGGGACAAAGAGTTGCATCGGGTGAGCTACACCAACCCGTTGCCGCACGTTCAGCCCGTCGCGGCACCACAACCCTTTGCGCTGCTGCTCGACGACAACACCCACTGCCTCTTGCGCAACGGGGGTGCTTGGGGCGGGCGGCAGGACGGCTATGTCGGGGCCTACGGCTGCGGCGCGGCGAACTCAAACCTGGCTGTGCTTGTGTTGCCCAGCCAGGGCGCCACGGCAGCGATCGATCGGTCCATGCCGGTATGGAGGGTCAAAGTAGGCCAGCTTGGATCGCCCACGGCGGATCTCCCGCCTCCCCAAACGCACACCGTGACAACCGCATGGTTCGCCGGTGATTTCGCGCCAGTCTGAAACGTGGGGAAGGACCAGCGGATGAGCGGCATATCAAGGCGTGACTTCGGGCGGCTCGCCGCCGGGGTGGGTGTGCTCGGCCTGGGCGCGACCGCGGTGGCATGTGGGCCGTCCACACCTCCGATGCAAACCGAGACCGCCAACCCGGTACCGGATGCGACGACCCGGCCGATCAGGCTGACGCAGGTTGACCTGAACCGGATCATTGGTACTCACGCCCAGACGCTGCTCGAGAATCTGCATGCCAAGACCAACCAACCGGGGGCCAACTACGGGGTCGCGGTGGCTTTCGCGTATCCCAATCGCCAATTCAATCCCTATTACATGTACGGCACGGTGGCCGACCAGACCCCGCCCACGCCGAGAACCCTGTTCTGCATCGGGTCGATCACCAAGACCTTCACCACTGCGCTGTTCGCCAACGGGGTGGTGACGAATCCCGGCTGCTTCGATTGGGATGCGGGCCTGCAGCGCTACTTGTCCGGATACCTCGGCGGCAGCGGCAATCTCAGCCAAACAATGCTGAAGATCACCCCCCGAATGCTGGCTCAGCACACGTCCGGTTTGCCCACTCCGTCCGGCAGTCCCCAAGACGGCGTCGGTCTCTTCCAAACCAGCCCATCGGCGCCGCCGCCTGGGTTACTGGACTTCTGGCGGACCCACAACGGTCTGCCTCCGGGTAGCTGCTGGCGTTATTCGGACATGGGTTTCATCACTCTGGGTTTCGCCACGGCCTCGGCCTACGGCTGTGCGGCCGGAGGCAATCCTCCACCCGCACAGGCATATTCGGCCCTGCTGCAAAGCCAAATCACCGGACCGCTGAACATGCCCGACACGGTGACGATCGTGCCCGGCGGCGCTCCTGTTGCGCAGGCCTATCCCGACGGCGGCCAGATGGTCTCCGCCAGCGCGGCTTCGGATCTCAAGTCATCGGCCACCGACATGCACACCTGGCTGCAGGCGCAGCTGGCGGCGCCTAACGGATCTAGGCCGCTGGACAAAGCGCTGGCGTCGACCACCCAGTCGTCGCCGCTGTCGCTCAACCAGTGCGGTGAATCTCAGCGTGGACCTGCGAATATGGGCCTGGCCTGGCAGGTTATGCCCGGCCCGCCGCGGATTGTCTGGAAGGACGGTCTGACGTCGCTGGGCGGCTGTTCGTGTTGGATCGGTATGACCATGGGCGGCGCAGGCGAGGAGCCGCTGGGCATCGCTGTTCTGGCGAACACCTACTGGACCAAGGGCCAGCCGAACATCATTGCCGACAACGCCGGAATGGCCATGCTCAAAGAGATTTCGGCCACCATCTGATGCGCCGGGTCGGCATGCGCACACAAGCGAAGCCCGGCTTGCCGGGCGGCTATCCTACGGTCAAATGGGGCCGTGTCAACCGAGCCGTAGGAAGATCGATACGCTGGGTTAATGACTGTGCATGCTCCGTCGGCTCCTGACTTGCGCCAACAGGTGCACCAAGCCGCGCGCCGGGCACGGGTCGCCGCCCGAGTGCTGGCCTCACTGCCGACGGTCGCCAAGGACCAGGCATTGTTTGTCGCCGCCGACGCAGTCATCGCCAACACCGACCGGATCCTGGCGGCTAACGCCGACGATGTGAACGCGGCGCGGGCCGCCGAGACACCGACCTCGATAATTGACCGGTTGGCGCTGGACCCGAAGCGCATCGACGGCATCGCCGCCGGCCTGCGTCAGGTCGCAGGACTGCCCGACCCGGTCGGAGAGGTGCTGCGTGGCTACACCTTGCCCAATGGCCTCGCACTGCGCCAGCAACGGGTGCCGCTCGGCGTGGTCGGGATGGTTTATGAGGGCCGGCCCAATGTCACCGTCGATGCCTTCGGTTTGGCGCTCAAGTCCGGCAACGCCGCGCTGCTGCGCGGTAGCGCATCCGCGGCCAACTCCAATGAGGCGCTGGTCTCGGTGTTGCGTGCCGCGCTGCGAAGTGAAGATTTGCCCGCCGACGCCGTCCAGCTGCTGTCGTCGGCCGACCGTTCGACGGTCACCCATCTGATCCAGGCCCGGGGCTTGGTCGACGTGGTGATCCCGCGCGGGGGAGCAGGCCTGATCGACGCGGTGGTTCGTGACGCGCAAGTGCCGACCATTGAGACCGGCGTCGGCAACTGCCACGTCTACGTGCACGATGCCGCCGATCTCGAGACGGCTGAACGGATCCTGCTCAATTCCAAGACACGTCGGCCCAGCGTCTGCAACGCGGCCGAGACGCTTTTGGTCGACGCCGCGATCGCCGGACAGGCCTTGCCGCGACTGATCTCGGCGCTGCAAGACGCCGGCGTGACCGTACATCTCGACCCCGACGAGGCCCACTTGCGGCGCGAATACTTGGCGATGGAGATCGCGGTCGCGGTCGTCGATGGTGTCGACGAGGCCATCGCACACGTCAACGAGTACGGTACCGGTCACACCGAAGCCATAGTGACCACCAATATGGCTGCCGCCCAACGGTTTACCGAAGCGGTGGATGCGGCTGCGGTGATGGTCAACGCGTCGACAAGCTTTACCGACGGTGAGCAGTTCGGGTTCGGTGCCGAGATCGGCATCTCCACCCAGAAACTGCATGCCCGGGGGCCGATGGGACTTCCGGAACTGACCTCGACCAAATGGATCGTCTGGGGAGACGGTCAGACCCGCCCGGCCTGAACTGCTGAGGAGACCACAGAAGTGAGTGTGCCCGCGCGGCCCGCACCGCTATTCGCCGACATCGACGATGTCGGTCAGCGGCTGGCCGAAACCGGCTACCTGCCCGATACCGCCACTGCGACCGCCGTTTTCCTCGCCGACCGGCTGGGCAAACCGTTGCTGGTCGAAGGACCCGCCGGGGTCGGTAAGACCGAGCTGGCCCGCGCCGTCGCGCAGGCCACCGGATCCGGTCTGGTTCGGCTGCAATGCTACGAAGGCGTCGACGAGGCTCGCGCGCTCTACGAGTGGAACCATGCCAAGCAAATCCTGCGCATCCAGGCCGGGTCCGGCGACTGGGACCAGACCAAGATGGACGTGTTCAGCGAGGAGTTTTTGCTGTCGCGGCCGCTGCTGACCGCGATCCGGCGCACCGAGCCCACCGTGCTGCTGATCGACGAAACCGACAAGGCCGACATCGAAATCGAGGGTCTTCTGCTGGAAGTGCTGTCCGACTTCGCAGTGACGGTCCCCGAGCTAGGCACTATCACCGCCGAGCGGGCGCCGTTCGTGTTGCTGACTTCCAACGCCACCCGCGAGCTGTCCGAGGCGCTCAAGCGACGCTGCCTGTTTTTGCACATCGAC
>NZ_JBATXN010000298.1:0-12373 GCF_049673265.1 Mycobacterium sp.
CCGCTCATGCCGAGGTGGACGACCAGCGCGCAATCCCCTTCGTCGAGGGTGAGCCACAGGTATTTTCCGCGCCGATCGGTGCCGGTGATCCGGGCGTCCAGCAGCCGCGCGGTCAGGTCGGCCGGGCCGGCCTCGTGGCGGCGCACTGCGCGAGGGTGATGAACGCGGACGGCGGTGATGGTCCGGCCCACCACGTGGGCCTGCAAGCCGCGCCGCACCACCTCAACCTCGGGTAGTTCGGGCATCTACATCACGCGCTGTCGAGCACGCTCAGCGTTTTCCACGCCGCCGCGGCGGCATGCTGCTCGGCTTCCTTCTTTGACCTGCCCACGCCCGACCCGTAGTCAGTGTCGGCCACTTTCACCACAGCGGTGAATTCTTTGTGATGGTCAGGTCCGGTCGAGGTGACCTGATACGACGGCGCGCCCAGGCCGCGGGCGGCGGTCAGCTCCTGCAGGCTGGTCTTCCAGTCCAGTCCGGCGCCCAGCGTCGGCGCGGCGTCCAACAGCGGACCGAACAGCTGCAAAATCACCTCGCGCACACCGTCCATACCCAGGTGCAGGTAGATCGCTCCCAGCAGCGATTCCATGGTGTCTGCCAGGATGCTGGATTTGTCGGACCCGCCGGTGTTGATCTCGCCGCGCCCCAACAGCAGATACGCGCCGAGGCCGTCCCCGGTCAGCTTCCGCGCGACTTCGGCCAGCGCCTGGGTGTTGACAACGCTGGCCCGCAGTTTGGCCAGATCGCCCTCCGAGCGGTCGGGGTGTCGGTGGAACAATTCGTCGGTGATAGTCAGGCCCAGAACCGCGTCGCCGAGAAACTCCAAGCGCTCGTTGGTGGGCAGACCGCCGTTCTCGTAGGCGTAGCTGCGGTGGGTCAGCGCCAAGGTCAGCAGCTCATCGGGCAATTCGACGCCGAGCGCGTCGAGCAGCTCATTCACTCCGGCCCCCGTCGTTGTCGGGTCGCAACCCTGCAGCCAGCTTGGCCCACCGCGGGTCGATCTCATCATGGTGATGATCGGCCCCGGCGGTTGCCAGCGCGACGCCGCACTGCGGACACAACCCCGGGCAGTCCGGCTGGCACACCGGCGAGAACGGCAGCTCCAGCCCGACCGCGTCGATGATCGGCTGCTCGAGATCGACGAAGTCACCGACGACTCGCCCGACCTCGTCCTCCTCGGTGGTCGCATCGGTGATGCTGTCCGGATAGGCAAACAGCTCGGTCAGGCCAACTTCGACGCTCCCGCGCACCGGCGTGAGGCAGCGGGAACATTCGCCGGTGGTGGGCGCGGTCAGCGTCCCGGTCACCAACACGCCTTCGGACACGGACTCGACGCGTAGATCGAGCTCCATGGGCGCGCCGGCATCGACGGCAATCATTTCCACACCGATGCGTGACGGGCTGGGCACGACGTCATGCAGGGCAAACATCGCGCCCGGACGCCGTCCCAAGCGCGCGATGTTAACGGCTAGCGGCGATCCCGGACGCGGCTTCGCCGATTGGCGGTGGTGCCGGGCCATAGCCGCAATCCTACGGGCGGCGCTGGGCCGCCTCTTGCCGCCGGTAGCAGGACTAGCGCTGCGCGTAGTCGTGCACGCCCGCCGCCGTCCGCAGCTGGTGGCGGCCGCGGTTGACCGAGCGCAGGGTGCTGTTGAGGTGCTCCTCGAACTCGGCCAGCTTGCTGTCGACGTAGATGTCGCATTCACCACGGAGTCGGTCGGCTTCGGCGTGCGCCGCGTCGATGAGTCGAGAGGCCTCGGCGTTGGCCGATTGCACGACCTCGGTCTGGGACACCAGGCGCTGCTGCTCTTTGATGCCTTCTTGCACGGCCTTCTCGTAAGAGATGTTGCCGTTCTCGACAAGCCGATCGCACTCCGACTTGGCGCGTGCCGTGGTGGCCTCGTACTCGCGTTTCGCCGCCGCCGCGATACGAACCGATTCCTCACGCGCTTCGGAAACCATTCCTTCGCTGTGCTGGCGCGCTTCGCCCACCATCCGGTCGGCCTGCGCTTTTGCTTCGGCCAAGATCCGGTCCGCCTCCGCACGGGCGTGGTTGAGCATCGATTCCGACTCGGTGTTCGCCGAGGACATCACGGAGTCGGCATGCGCCTTGGCCTCGTGCAACAGCGAGTCGCGCGCGTCGAGCACGTCCTGGGCGTCATCCAGCTCACCCGGGATCGCGTCCTTGATGTCATCGACCAGCTCGAGCACGTCGCCGCGAGGCACCACGCAGCCCGCTGTCATCGGCACACCACGAGCTTCTTCGACAATCGCGCCCAGCTCGTCGAGCGCCTCAAAAACTCGGTACACGGCAACACCCTTCCGGCATCGTTGTTGTTACCAGTGTGCCTGCTGTTGCGCCTGTGACTGGGTTGCTCGGCCCGGTGTGTCGGACATTGAGCGACCGGAACGGTGCCACTTACCTGCACACTTGGCGCCATTATGTCGGGTCGGGCAGATTTGCCGCAATTATGGAAGGGCGCGACGGTGATGTCCGGTTGGCGCTATATCCCCCTGGGCGTCTATTGATTGATGGGGCCAAGGCAGACAGACGGCCGAATTGGAGGGTCTGGTGGTAACCGAAGCGGTGAGAGCGGTCGAGCATGCGTTGGCGCTTGCAGGGTCGATGACGTGGGAAATCTTGTGGGCGCTGATTCTGGGGTTCACGCTGTCAGCTGTCGTCCAGGCCGTCGTGCGTCGATCGACCATCGTGGCCCTGCTGGGTAACGATCGGCCGCGCACCCTGGCCGTCGCGGCGGGACTGGGCGCGGCGTCTTCGTCGTGCTCGTATGCGGCGGTGGCCCTGGCCCGGTCGTTGTTCCGCAAGGGCGCCAACTTCACCGCGGCGATGGCCTTCGAGATCGGTTCGACGAATCTGGTGGTGGAGTTGGGCATCATCCTGGCCCTGCTGATGGGCTGGCAATTCACCGCCGCGGAGTTCGTCGGCGGCCCACTGATGATCGTGGTGCTGGCTGTGCTGTTCCGGCTTTTCGTGCGCTCGCGACTGGTTGATGCCGCCCGCCAGCAGGCTGATCGTGGCCTGGCGGGGTCGATGGAAGGCCATGCCGCGATGGACATGTCGGTTCAACGCGAGGGTTCGTTTTGGCGGCGGTTGTTCTCGGCGGACGGCTTCACCTCGGTGTCACATGTGTTCATCATGGAGTGGACCGCGATCCTTCGTGACCTCATCCTGGGTCTGTTGATCGCGGGCGCTATTGCGGCTTGGGTTCCCGAATCGTTCTGGCAGCACTTCTTTTTTGCTGATCATCCGGTTTGGTCGACGATATGGGGACCGATCGTTGGCCCCTTCGTGGCGATCGTGTCCTTCGTCTGCTCGATCGGCAACGTGCCGCTGGCCGCGGTGCTGTGGAACGGCGGCATCAGTTTCGGCGGCGTCGTCGCGTTTATTTTCGCCGACCTGTTGATCATTCCGATCTTGAACATTTATCGGAAGTACTACGGCACGGCGATGATGCTCACGTTGCTGGGCACGTTTTATGCCGCAATGGTCGCGGCCGGTTACCTTGTCGAATTGATCTTCGGCGCAACGAGTCTCATTCCTTCGCAGCGGAACGCAACGGTGATGCAGTCCGAAATCTCGTGGAACTACACCACGTGGCTCAACATCGTCTTCCTGGTCGTCGCGACAGTTCTGGTAATCCGCTTCGTCGCTACCAACGGCATCCCGATGCTGCGCATGATGGGCGGCTCCCCCGACATGGAAAACGAGCATCACGATCACAGTCACGAATGCCACTAGCGGGGCTATCCTGGCCCGCGGGCGGCCCCGGGGCCGTCACCATCGTATTGAGAACTACTGGTGAGGGGACTCATGACAATGCCCTCCGCGCAGCCACAGCCCGATAACTACCTGCCGCCACCGGGCGGTCCGCCGCCGCCGGCGGATATCGGTCGGCTACTCCTTCGTTGCCACGACCGGCCAGGCCTGATCGCGGCGGTCAGCAACTTCCTTGCCCAGGCCGGCGCCAATATCATTTCGCTGGATCAGCACTCCACCGCGCCGGAGGATGGAACATTTCTGCAGCGCGCCATTTTTCACCTGCCCGGCCTCACAGCTGCGATCGACGACCTGGAGCGCAAATTTGCCACCACCGTGGCCGACAAATTCACTATCGACTACCGGTTCGCCGAGGCCGCTAAGCCCAAGCGGGTCGCCATCATGGCCTCGAAGGAAGATCACTGCTTGTTAGATCTGTTGTGGCGCAACCGCCGTGGTGAACTTCCGATATCGATTGTCATGGTGATCGCCAACCATCCAAACCTAGCCGAGCACGTACGGCCGTTCGGCGTGCCCTTTGTGCATATCCCTGCGAATCGCGACACCCGCGCCGAAGCCGAGCAGCGTCAGCTTCAGTTGCTGGCCGGCAACGTCGATTTGGTGGTGCTGGCTCGCTATATGCAGATACTCAGTCCTGCGTTCCTCGATGGAGTCGGCTGTCCGCTGATCAACATTCATCACTCGTTTCTGCCCGCCTTCACCGGTGCGGCGCCCTACAAGCGGGCGCGGGAACGCGGTGTCAAACTGGTCGGCGCAACCGCCCACTACGTCACCGAGATGCTCGACGAGGGCCCAATCATCGAGCAAGATGTCGTGCGCGTCAACCACACCCACACCATTGACGACCTCGTGCGTGTCGGCGCCGACGTCGAGCGGGCGGTACTTTCCCGCGCCGTGCTGTGGCACTGTCAAGACCGCGTCATCGTGCACGACAATCAGACGGTCGTTTTCTAAAGGCCGAGCGCGAGTAACGTTGGCCTGCGCGGAAACTCGCTACTTCTGTCGCACGTGCTGCGCCCTCGGGGACGCACATGTCGCCGCGTCGTCGACGGGCCGGTCCCCGGCCCTATACAGAAGTCGCTTGAGCTGGCGCCGTTCGGCAGGGCTCAGGTGCGCCAATATCTTGTCCTCGGCCGCATCAACGGCCGCTTCCGCTCGTTTGAGCAGCGCCTTGCCCTTGCGGGTGAGCTGAGCGGGCAGTGCACGGCCCGACGGAGCGGTGTCCGGGCGGGTCACCGCGCCCATATCTTCCAGCTCGTGCAAAACCAGGTTCATCGCCTGCGCGGTGACGTGCGTGTGGCGGGCAAGATCGGCGCTGGTGCGGCCCGGATACGTCTCAAGAATCCGCAAGCAGACGAACTCCGGCAATCCCAGGCCGAGCGGTCGCAATGCCGTCGTCGCCTCGGGGCGCAATCGCGCCATCAACCGGCGGACAAGAAAGCCCAGCGTTTGATCCTCGATTTCGCTCATCCCAGACATGCTGACACGGATCACCCGGTCTGAGGCCCTGATCCCGGCGCGTGGCTGTTCGATATTCTTCGGCATTCTGCCCCGATATCAAGTTCCTTGACACGTATCCCCCGGCCGCGTATCAAGTAACTAGATATAAAAAGTGGCGGCTGGACCTGGTGGTTAGTCGCCGTTATGTGAAGGAGAACAGGGTGTTCGGTGGATTTTCTGGTGGACCTGGCTACGGTGGACCCGGCTTTGGCGGGCACGGCTGGGGTGGCCCGGGTTCTGGTGGGCCCGGTTTCGGTGGACACGGTTACGGTGGACACGGTTTCGGTGGACACGGTTTCGGCGGGCATGGTTTCGGCGGTCCCCGCAAGCGGGTAGTGGTCGGCACCGCCGCCCTGCTCCTCGACGGACCGGCGAGCGCTGCGCAGATCGTGCAGCGGGTTTCTGAGGCCACCGACGGCGCTCTCACGCCTCCGGAGCCGATCGTCGAGCTTGCAATCGGGCACCTCGCAGGTCGCGGCCTCGTGACGGTCAGCGACGGGGTAGCCACTCTGACCGAGCAAGGCACCAATGTGTTGGCGTGGAAGGGCATTACCAGTGCAGGCATCCACGCGAGGCTCGCTCAGGCCGCGAAGTTCGGCGATGTCATCAAGATCCGTTGGGGACTTGTCGAGCTTGCCGGTCTCGCGCGGACGATCGTCTGGTCGGGAACGGATGCGCAGAAGGAGAAGCTGACCGAGGCGCGAACCAAGGTTTTGACCGCGATCACTGAAGCCAAGCAGTCACTGCACGGCGCGCTCGCCGAGAGCTGACAGAACCAATCACCAGCGCGGCCCCTCCGCTCGGTCGCGCTGGTGGTTTCTCGCTTACCCGAGCCCGCGTCCAGCCTGCCGCAGTTTTTCGGCCAATCGACGATTCACCGGCTCCGGCAGCAACTCGGACACATTGCCGCCAAGCATCGCGACCTCTTTAGCCAGCGACGACGAGACGAACGAATACCGCGGCGTGGTGGCTACGAAGAAGGTGTCGACGCCGGCGACGTGTTTGTTCATTTGCGCCATCTGCAGTTCGTATTCGAAGTCGGTGCCGGTGCGCAGCCCCTTCACGATCGCCGTCATGCCGCGCGCAGTGACGAAGTCGACGACCAGACCCTCCCCGGCTTCCACCCGCAGGTTGGGCAGATGCGTCGTCGACTCCTTGATCATCGCGATCCGCTCGTCGAGGTCGAACATGCCCTTCTTGGCGAGGTTGACCAGGATCGCCACCACCACTTCGTCGAATTGGGCTGCGGCGCGCTCGAAGACGTCGATGTGGCCCAATGTCACCGGGTCGAATGATCCCGGGCATACCGCGCCGCTCATTGCGAAGACGCTACACGCCCAACTACAACCGTTCGGCCAGCTCCAGGCGGGTGTCGCCGTAAACCCGTAGCGGCCAGGGCTGCCAGCTCGGCGGCCAGCTCAGCGCCTGGCTGGTGGTGGCGCGCTCAATGACGGCGAGCGTTCCTTCGCGCGTCCAGCCATGTGTAGTCAGCGCGGCCAAAGCCGTGTGAATATCGGCCGTCTCGACGTCGTAGGGCGGGTCGGCCAACACCAGGTCGACCGGCGCTGTCGTCCCGGCAGCCAGCACCGCATTCACCAGCCCCCGGCGCAGGGTCGCACCGGGCAGGCCGAGGGTCGCGATGTTGCGTGCAAGCACCGCCGCCGCCCGGTGGTCCGACTCCACAAACAACGCCGACGACGCACCGCGGGACAGCGCCTCCAGACCCAGCGCACCTGACCCGGCGTAGAGATCCAACACGGACATGCCGTGGAGGTCCCGCCGGGCGGTCACGATGTTGAACAGCGATTCCCGGACCCGATCGGTGGTCGGCCGGGTCCCCCGCGGCGGTACCGCGATGCGTCTCCCACCCGCGACGCCGCCGATAACGCGTGTCATGCGCCGCTCCTCCTCAGGTGAGCACCACCAGCAGGTCCCCGCCCTCGACCTGGGCGGTAGCGGACACCGCCACCCGTTCCACGGTGCCGTCGGCGGGCGCGGTGATCGGCGCTTCCATTTTCATGGCCTCGATGGTGGCGATGGTCTGGCCGGCAGCCACCTGATCGCCGGCGGAGACGCCGACGGTGACTACCCCGGCGAAGGGTGCTGCGACGTGGTTGGGATTGGCCCGGTCCGCCTTCTCCGCGGTGGGCATCTTGCTGGCGATGCTGCGGTCGCGGACCTCGACCGGGCGCAACTGACCGTTGATGATGCACATCACCGTGCGCATGCCGAGTTCGTCGGGCTCTGAGATGGCTTCCAAACCGATCAGCAGCTCCACACCGGGTTCTAGTTGCACCCGGTGTTCTTCGCCTTGCCGCAGGCCGTAGAAGAACTGGTTGGCCGACAGCCGTGACGTGTCACCGTAGCTTTCCCGATGAGCCTCGAATTCCTTTGTGGGCCCCGGAAATAGCAATCGGTTGAGGGTGGCTTGACGCTTCGCGCCGAGCAGCCCGAGCGTGGCCTCGTCGTCCGGCGTCAGTTCCTCGACGGGCCTGGCCGGGCCCCGGCCGGCAAGGGCCTTGGTGCGCAGCGGTTCTGGCCAGCCGCCTGCCGGATCGCCCAACTCGCCGCGCAGAAACCCCAGCACTGATTCCGGGATGTCGAATCGCCCCGGGTCTGAAGCGAATTCGTCTGCGCTCACCCCAGCGCCGACCAACGCGAGCGCTAAATCGCCAACCACCTTCGACGAGGGCGTAACTTTGATCAGCCTGCCCAGCACCCGGTCGGCACCGGCGTAGGCCTCTTCCACCTCCTCGAAACGGTCTCCCAAACCCAGCGCGATGGCCTGTTGGCGCAAATTCGATAATTGGCCACCTGGAATCTCGTGGTGGTAAACCCGTCCCGTTGGCCCCGGCAACCCAGATTCGAAGGGCGCGTATACCTTTCGCAATGCCTCCCAATACGGCTCGAGCGCGCACACTGCCGACAGCGACAAACCGGTGTCGCGCTCGGTGTGCGCGGCCGCGGCGACGATCGAGCTCAGCGCGGGCTGGCTGGTGGTTCCCGCCATCGGCGCGGCGGCACCGTCGACGGCGTCGGCGCCCGCGTGCCAGGCCGCCACATAGCTCGCCAGTTGCCCGCCGGGAGTGTCGTGGGTGTGGAAATGCACCGGCAGGTCGAAGCGGCTGCGCAGCGCACCGACGAGTTTTTGCGCCGCCTGTGGCCGCAGCAATCCGGCCATGTCCTTGATGGCCAACACGTGCGCGCCCGCGTCCACGATCTGCTCGGCGAGTTTCAGATAGTAATCGAGCGTGTAGAGCTGCTCACCTGGATCGGACAGGTCACCGGTGTAGCACATCGCGACTTCGGCTATCGCAGAACCGGTTTCGCGCACTGCGTCAATCGCTGGGCGCATCGACTCAAGGTTGTTCAGAGCGTCGAAGATTCGGAAGATGTCAATACCGGTGCGCGTCGCCTCGTCCACAAACGCCGACGTGACCAACTCGGGATACGGCGTGTAGCCAACGGTATTGCGGCCACGCAGCAGCATCTGCAGACAGATGTTGGGCATCGCTTCACGCAGCGCGGCCAGCCGTTCCCAGGGGTCCTCTTTGAGGAAGCGCAGCGCCACATCGTAAGTCGCACCTCCCCAACACTCCACCGAAAGCAGTTGCGGCATGGTGCGGGCAAGGTAGGGAGCGACCATCACGAGGCCGCTGGTGCGCACTCGGGTGGCCAGCAGCGACTGGTGGGCGTCGCGGAACGTGGTGTCGGTGACGGCTACCACGGGCGATTCTCGGAGCCAGCGCGCGAAACCCTCCGGCCCCAACTCGACCAGCCGTTGCTTTGAGCCCGGCGGCGGCGCGGCCTCCAAATCGACGTCGGGCAATTTGTCGTGCGGATACATCGTCGAAGGTCGTGAGCCGTGTGGTTTGTTGACGGTCACGTCGGCCAGGTAGTTGAGGATCTTGGTGCCGCGGTCGGCCGACGATCGCGCCGTGAGTAGTTGCGGGCGCTCGTCGATGAACGAGGTGGTGATGTGGCCGGCCTGGAAGTCCGGGTCGTCCAAGACCGCTTGCAGGAACGGGATATTCGTCGACACACCACGGATGCGAAACTCTGCGATCGCGCGGCGGGCCCGGTTCACCGCGGTCTGGAAGTCACGGCCCCGGCAGGTCAGCTTGACCAGCATGGAATCGAAGTGCGCGCTGATTTCCGCGCCCAAATTCGTGCCGCCGTCCAGCCGGATGCCCGCCCCGCCCGGACTGCGGTAGGCGCTGATCCGGCCGGTGTCCGGCCGGAACCCGTTGGCCGGGTCTTCGGTGGTGATGCGGCACTGCAAAGCCGCACCGTGCGGCCGGATCGCGTCCTGTCGCAGGCCTAAATCGTCGAGTGTCTCACCGGCGGCGATGCGCAACTGGCTGGACACCAGGTCGACGTCGGTGATCTCCTCGGTGACCGTGTGCTCGACCTGGATTCGCGGATTCATCTCGATGAAGACGTAATGCCCGCGCTCGTCGAGCAGGAACTCCACCGTGCCCGCGCAGCTATAGCCGATGTGGCGGGCGAAATCCACTGCGTCGGAGCAGATCTTGGCGCGCAGTTCCTGGGGGAGATTCGGAGCAGGCGCCAACTCGACGACTTTCTGGTGCCGCCGCTGCACACTGCAGTCCCGCTCGTAGAGATGAATGACGTTGGCGTGCGTGTCGGCCAGGATCTGGACCTCGATGTGGCGTGGGTTGATCACCGCCTGCTCGAGGTACACCGTGGAATCCCCGAAGGCCGATTCGGCTTCTCGGCTGGCGGCTTCGATGGCCTCGGCCAATGCCGCGGGATCGGCGACCCGCCGCATCCCGCGGCCCCCGCCCCCGGCGACTGCCTTGACGAAAAGCGGGAATTGCATCTTCGCGGCGGCAGAAACCAACTCCTCGACAGACGCTGACGGCGCCGAAGACGCGAGTACCGGCAGACCGGCTTCACGCGCCGCCGCGATCGCACGGGACTTATTGCCAGTCAGCTCAAGCACTTCGGCGCTAGGCCCGACGAATGTGATGCCCGCGTCCGCACAGGCGGCCGCCAGCTCGGGGTTCTCAGACAAGAATCCGTATCCGGGGTACACCGCGTCGGCGCCGGAACTTCGTGCCGTGTCGATGATTTCATCGACCGACAGATACGCCCGCACCGGGTGGCCGATCTCGCCGATCTGATAGGACTCGTCCGCCTTGAGGCGGTGTACGGAATTTCGGTCTTCGTAGGGGTAGACGGCGACAGTGCCGATGCCCAGTTCGTACGCGGCGCGAAACGCGCGGATGGCGATCTCGCCGCGATTGGCAACCAACACTTTCGAGATCACGCGCGTACCCTACCTTGGATCCTTATAGAAGCGTCGACCAGTAATCCCAGAACCGGGCCAGAATCAGCAGAAACACCGCGGTAAACCAGAGCGCGGCGATCGACCAACGCCATCGGTAGAGCTCATGCATTACCGGGCTGGTATGGCTTTCGTCGGCCGGTCGCAACGCAATCGAGGCGACCACCACCAACAGTGAGATGGTGGCCACCCACACCACCATGCAGTAGGGGCACAATGCCCCTATCCGGTAAAGACTTTGGACGATCAGCCAGTGCACAAACGCGGCCCCGGCCAGTGTTCCAGCAGCTATTCCTATCCAATACCACCGTGGCAGAGGCACTTTCGCCACGGCCAAGACACCGGTCACCGTCACGACGGTGAACGCGGCGATACCGATGAGCGAGTTGGGGAAACCCAGCACCGAAGCTTGTGGTGTCGTCATCACCGAACCGCACGACACAATCGGGTTGATATTGCACGACGGCACGTATGACGCATTGAGCAGGATCTTGATCTTCTCCACCGTCAGCGTGGTCGACGCGATCAGCCCAATGATCCCGGCGATCAGCACCCAGCATGCGCTGGCCAGCGGCACCGGCGGCCCGTGCCAGGACGGCGAAGCCGAACCTTGCGTCGGCTCGCCAGCTTGCGCTGACACCTCTCCGGTAGGAGCGCCACTCTCCTCCGCAAGCGGGAGGTGCCCCCACCTCATCGCTGCTCCCTATCAATGCCGCTGACGCGGGTCACGACGCTGGTGGGGTCGCCGCCGAGTCGAGGCCGGGGACATCCCCGACGATCTCTTTGATCTTGGCCACCAGCGCATCCGGCGTCGACCACTGGTAGTCCTGGCCGTTGATGCGGACCGTCGGGGTGGCGTGAATGCCAGCGGCCGAGGCCAGGCCGTCGACCATTGAGGTGTACTTGCCGGCCTTGATGCAGTCTGGAACCTTGCCCACCACGCCGGCCTCACGGGCCAGCTCGGTCAGTTTCGCATTGTCGGGGAATGTGGTGCCGGTCTCCGAAGGCTGTATCTCCTTGGTGTACAAGGCGGTGTGGAAACGCCGGAAAGCGTCGATCGACTCATCGGCGACGCAATAGGCCGCATTGGCGGCTCGCGACGAGTACTCCTCGTTCTGTGGTCTGCTGAGGAACCCCAGCATGTAGTAGTCGGCGGCGATCGCGCCGCTGTCGATCAGCTTCGACACCGTCGGCCCGAACGCACGCTCGAAGTTCCCGCATGCCGGGCACAGGAAGTCTTCGTAGAACGTCACGTCGGCTTTGGGTTTGCCGTCTTGGGTGATCAGCTTGCTCGACGTCACCCGCACCGCGTGCTCGGCGCCGGAAGACGTCTTTTTGTTATGCGAGATCACGATGTAGCTGACCAGCGCGACGGCGAAAAGCATCACGATCGCGGTCAGCCCGATCCGGACCAGCAGGTCCCGTCTGCGCCCTGCAGCGTTCAGGTCGTAGCTGGCTGGGCGTTTTCCTTTGGCGGCTCTGGCGGCCATGGGCTCGCTCACCCTCCGTCGTGTGGTGGTCGGTGGATCCGATCGCGGCGCGATCGGCGATAGCGTCTAAGCGTACCGGCGTCGGTCGCTCCTGGTCAGACGCGGCTGAGGTGAGCCCGTAACGCCGAAATCAACTCGGTGGTGGCGACGGCACAGCCGCCGCCGAGCTGGAACAAGTTGGCGAAGGCATGGGTGAGCGACCCCATGGAGCGCAAGTCGACGGGTGTCCCGGCAGCGCGCAGCGCTTCCGCGTACTGCTCCCCCTCGTCGCGC
>NZ_JBATXN010000299.1:0-4406 GCF_049673265.1 Mycobacterium sp.
CACCTCCTTTGCTCTGATTTGCTCAGTCCGTTACAACGACAGTTATGTCGGGGAACAGTCTCGGGTCATAGTATCGGCCCGATATATTCGGCGCCACTCCGGCCGTCCAGCTGATGTTCGTGCTCTGTTTAGCCGTGCGTGGCGCCGACGTCAGGACGAGGGATTGACCCGCGTTGTAATCACTGTGGTTGCAAGCCTGTTCGCCAGGGCCGGCAGCAGGCATAAACAAATAGCGTGTCAATACATCTTCATTGGTTTCTGCCCACCTACGGCGACTCGCGCAATCTGATCGCCGGCGGCCACGGAAGCAACATGCACGGCGACCGGCCTGCCGATCTGCGCTACCTCATCCAGCTCGCTCAGGCCGCCGAGATCAACGGCTTCGAGGCCGTGCTCACGCCCACCGGTCAATGGTGCGAGGACGCCTGGCTGACCACCGCGATGCTGATCGGCAGTACCGAGTCGCTGAAGTATTTGGTGGCGTTGCGTCCTGGGTTGATCAGCCCGACGCTGGCCGCGCAGATGGCGGCCACGTTTCAGTGGCAGTCGCAGGGACGGCTGTTGCTGAACGTGGTCACCGGCGGCGAGAGCACCGAGCAGCGGGCGTTCGGCGACTTCCTGGCGAAGGAGGCGCGCTACGCGCGGTGCAGCGAGTTCCTCGACATCCTCCGTCGGCTGTGGACCTCCGACGATCCGGTCACCGTGGCAGGGGAACACCTGCCGGTGGAGCAGGCGTCGCTGGCGCGGCGTCCCGACCCGCTGCCGGCTGTCTTCTTCGGCGGGTCATCGCCGGCGGCCGGCCAGGTCGCCGCCAGATTTGCCGACACCTATCTGACCTGGGGCGAGCCGCCGGAGCAGGTCAGCGAGAAGCTGGACTGGATCCGCAGCCTGGCCGCCGCGGAGGGTCGCGAGCTGAGCTACGGCGTCCGGGTACACGTCATCTCCCGGGATACCAGCGAGCAGGCTTGGTCGGAGGCGCAGCGGCTGCTGAGCGCACTGAGCCCGCAGACGGTCGCCGCCGCCCAGCAGTCGCTCGCCCGCTCGGAATCGGAGGGTCAACGGCGGATGCGCGAATTACACGGTGGCGGCAGCGGTTTCGTTGGCGGGGCGGATGCCCGACGGTTGGAGATCTACCCCAACCTGTGGTCGGGCGTCGGCCTGGTCCGCGGCGGTGCGGGCACGGCGCTGGTCGGCTCGCACCAGGAGGTCGCCGACCGGATCACCGAGTACGCCGAGCTGGGCCTCGACCACTTCATCCTGTCCGGCTATCCGCACCTGGAAGAGGCGTACATCTTCGGCGAGGGAGTACGCCCGATCCTCGCCCGGCGAGGTCTGCTGGGTGACGACGAGCCGACCGGACCGAAGGAGCCGATCCGGTCGGGGTTCCTCTCCCATGTCGGTGACGTCACCGCTTCTTGAGGCACACGGAGTGACCGGGGCATCTCTCGGCATCGTTTCTTCGGACGTACTCTGGTCATCGTGCGATTGCAGCGACAGGTAGTCGACTACGCGCTTCGGCGGCGCTCTCTGCTGGCCGAGGTGTATTCGGGGCGCACCGGCGTCTCCGAAGTGTGTGACGCCAACCCGTACTTGCTGCGCGCCGCGAAGTTCCACGGGAAGCTCAGCGCGGTGACGTGCCCCATCTGCCGGAAGGAACAGCTCACCCTGGTGTCGTGGGTTTTCGGCGACCATCTGGGCGCAGTGTCCGGTTCGGCGCGCACCGCCGAAGAGTTGGTCATGCTCGCATCCCGTTTCGAAGAGTTCTCCGTTCACGTGGTGGAGGTATGTCGGACCTGCAGCTGGAATCACTTGGTCAAGTCGTATGTGCTCGGCGCGGTGCGCACGGCCCGCCCTCCCAAGCGCACTCGGACAGCACGCAACGGCGCGCGCACGGCCAGTGAATAACGAAGGGGAGCAAGACCACTCGGCCGCTGGTACCCGCAACGGGTCAGGGGCCCATAGTGGGCCCGAAGGGCCCAAACACTCGCCCGGCTCGCCGCCCCGCAAACGCCCCGCGGTTCCTCCCGACGACCGGATGACCACGATCCTGCCTCCGGTCAGAGACGACCGGGATCCGCTCGAGGCGGTCAAGGCCGCCCTGGGCGATCGCCCGCCGACGCGAGCATCCGAGCGGCGCGACCCGGAGTTGGCCACGGCTGCGCTGGAGCGCACGCCGCCACGAAGTCATCAGCAACCGACCGGCGGGGCCGGCGGCGGCCGCCGACCACCCGGTCCTCCGCCGCGGAAGCCGCCGCTGCCCGACTGGGGCTGGGTTCAGCGCATCGGTTGGAGCCGCATCAACTGGCTCTGGGTGCGTCGCGGGCTCTATGTGGCCGCGGCGGTTGTGTTGCTGTTGCCGATCGTCACGTTCGCGATGGCCTACTTCATCGTCGACATCCCCAAACCCGGCGACATCCGCACCAACCAAGTCTCGACGATCCTGGCCAATGATGGCTCGGAGCTCGCCAAAATTGTTCCGCCGGAAGGCAATCGCGAAGACGTTGGCATCGACCAGGTGCCGGTGCATGTCCGCCAGGCGGTGATCGCGGCCGAGGACCGCAACTTCTACACCAACCCCGGCTTCTCGTTTAGTGGCTTCGCGCGGGCGGTGAAGAACAACATCTTCGGCGGCGACACCCAGGGCGGCTCGACGATCACCCAGCAGTACGTCAAGAACGCGTTGGTGGGTTCGCAGCGTGCCGGGGTCGGCGGCCTGGTCCGCAAAGCCAAGGAACTCGTCATCGCCACGAAGATGTCGGGGGAATGGTCCAAAGACGATGTGCTGCAGGCCTATTTGAACATCATTTACTTCGGTCGAGGCGCCTACGGGATATCGGCGGCGTCCAAAGCCTACTTCGACAAACCCGTCAACCAACTGACCGTGGCCGACGGCGCCCTGCTGGCCGCGCTGATCCAGCGCCCGTCGACGCTTGACCCCGCGGTAGACCTGCCGGGCGCTAAGGAGCGGTGGAACTGGGTGCTCGACGGGATGGTGGACATCGGCGCGCTGGCACCGAAAGACCGCGCGGCCCAGTTGTTTCCGCCGACCGTGCCGCCCGAGAAGGCCCGTGCGCAATACCAGATCAGCGGACCCAACGGGCTGATCGAACGGCAGGTCACCAGAGAGCTCTTGGAGCTATTCAACATCGACGAGCAGACGCTGAACACCCAGGGTTTGCAGGTCACCACCACCATCGATCCGCAAGCGCAGAAAGCCGCCGAGAACGCAGTGTCGAAGTACATGGACGGCCAGGCACCCGACATGCGCACCGCGGTGGTGTCCATCGACCCGCACAACGGTGACGTGAAGGCCTATTACGGCGGCGACGATGCGCACGGGTTCGACTTCGCTCAAGCCGGACTGCAGACCGGGTCGTCGTTCAAGGTGTTCGCGTTGATCGCCGCGCTGGAGCAGGGCATCGGTCTGGGCACCCAGATCGACAGCTCACCGCTGACGGTCAACGGCATCAAGATCACCAACGTCGAAGGCGAAGGCTGCGGAACCTGCAATATCGCCGAGGCGCTCAAGCGGTCGCTGAACACCTCCTACTACCGGCTGATGCTCAAGCTGAAAAACGGCCCGGACGATGTCGCGAAAGCCGCGCACCAGGCGGGCATCGCGGACAGCTTCCCCGGTGTCGCGCACACGCTGTCCGAAGACGGCAAGGGCGGCCCGCCCAATAACGGAATCGTGTTGGGCCAGTACCAGACTCGGGTGATCGACATGGCCTCGGCGTATGCCACGTTAGCCGCGTCGGGCATCTATCACCGACCGCATTTCGTGCAGAAGGTGGTCAACTCCGAAGGTCGCGTGTTGTTCGACGCGACCAGCTCCAACAACGGCGGCGAACAGCGGATCCCCAAGGACGTCGCCGACAACGTCACGTCGGCGATGCAGCCGATCGCCTCCTATTCGCGCGGTCACGCGCTGGCCGGTGGGCGGCCGTCGGCGGCCAAGACCGGCACCACGCAGTTGGGTGATACCGACGCCGACAAGGACGCCTGGATGGTCGGCTACACCCCGTCGCTGTCGACCGCGGTGTGGGTGGGCACGGTGCGCGACGACGAACCGCTGGTCAACAAATGGGGTTCGCCGGTGTACGGCTCGGGGCTGCCCGCCGACATCTGGAAGGCAACCATGGACGGCGCCCTCAAGGGCACCAGCAACGAGTCGTTCCCCAAACCGAGCGAGATCGGCGGGTACGCCGGAGCCCCGGTGGCGCCGCCTCCGGCGCCGCGAGTGCAGGCGCCGCCGCCGGAGACCGTGGTGCAACCGTCCATCGAGGTGGCCCCGGGCATCACCATCCCGGTCGGTCCGCCCACAAGCGTTCCTGCCGAGCCCGCCCCGGCCGGACCTGCTCCTGGCGGGCCAGCGTTCGGCGGACCCGCTTTCGGCGGCCCTGAAT
>NZ_JBATXN010000300.1:0-11340 GCF_049673265.1 Mycobacterium sp.
GTAGTCATGCCCGCGCTCGAAAGAGTCGACGGATGTCTCGGCATGTCGTTGTTGGTCGACCGCGACTCTGGTCGTTGCATTGCGACCAGCTCGTGGGAGAACGAACAGGCGATGCGCGCGAGCGCCCGTGAGATACGGCCGGTTCGCGATCAGGCAGCACAGACCTTCGGCGGTAGCCCGACTGTCGACGAGTGGGAGATCGCGGTGCTGCACCGAGACCACCCTTCGCGCCCGGGTGCCGGCGTGCGGGCCACCTGGCTCGTCGTGCGGCCTGACCAGTTCGACCGGGCCATCGAGTTCTACCGGGAGTCTGTGCTGCCCGCGATCGAGGAGCTCGAGGGTTTCTGCAGCGCGAGCCTGATGATCGACCGCACGTCGTGGCGGGCGGTGTCGTCGTCGACGTTCGACAGCCTGGAAGCCATGCAGCGCAACGAAGAACGCGCGCGCTCACTGCGTACCGCACGGCTTCGCGATCTCGGCGCAGATCAGTTCGACGTCGGAGAATTCGAGTTGGCCATCGCCCACCTGCGGGTGCCCGAGCTGGTTTAGCCCGCCGTTAGGTCAACGAGTCGCCGGGAAACCCGCGACACGGGTGCGCGTCGAAGGTGAACACCCCGGCTTGCACGCCGGGATCGTCGTTCATGATCGCGACAGTCTCGTCGATGCTTGACGTGAATATGCCGACGCCGCAGACTTCGGACCCGTCTGTGACTGGCAGCACCACCGCCAGGACGCCGTCGTGGCGGAGCCCAAAGTTGCGGCGGCCGTGTTCCCAAATGAGTGCTGGCGCCGTCTCGTCGGCGAAATTCGGCCCCTGTTTGAGGATGACGACGCTGTACGCCTTCGCGGCCAGAAGCAGGGCATTCATCTCGTCATCGGTAAAAGTTTTCATCGTCCTCCCTCACGCCTACGACGAATGATGGTACGCAAACGGTCTAGCCGGGAAGCCATTTCGCGTTCAGCACCGTGGCCAGTGGGGCGGTAGTAGTCCACGCCCACCAGCTCGTCCGGTGGATACTGTTGCGGCACAACACCATCGGGGTCGTCGTGGGAGTACTTGTAGCCCTGCGCGTTGCCCAGTGCTGCCGCGCCCGAGTAGTGGCCGTCGCGCAGATGCGGCGGCACCAGGCCGGCCTTGCCTGCTTTGATGTCAGCCATCGCCGCACCCAGCGCTGTGGTCACCGCGTTCGACTTGGGCGCGCTGGCAAGGTGAACAGTCGCGTGTGCCAGGGTCAGCTGGGCTTCGGGCATGCCGATCAGTTGCACGGTCTGTGCGGCGGCGACGGCGGTCTGCAGCGCGGTCGGGTCGGCCATGCCGATGTCTTCGCTCGCCAGAATCATCAGCCGCCGTGCAATGAATCTCGGATCCTCGCCGGCGACCAGCATTCTCGTCAGGTAATGCAACGCCGCGTCCACGTCGGAGCCGCGCACCGACTTGATGAACGCGCTGACGACGTCGTAATGCTGATCGCCGTCGCGGTCGTAGCGCACGGCGGCGCGATCCAGGGACTGCTCGACGGCCTCGACGGTGACCTGCTCCCCCGCTTCGGCAGCGACCTCCAATGCGGTCAGCGCGCGCCGGGCGTCCCCCGCTCCGAGCTGCACCACGAGGTCGACGGCATCGGGCTCGACGACTTGCCCATTCAGCCCCCGCGGATCGTTGATCGCGCGCTGCACCAGGGTGCGGATGTCGTCGGCGCTCAGCGGCCGCAGCTGCAGGATCAACGACCGCGACAACAACGGGGCGACGACGGAAAACGACGGGTTCTCGGTGGTTGCCGCGACCAGGAGCACCACCCTGTTCTCCACGGCCGACAACAGCGCGTCTTGCTGAGTCTTGGAGAACCGGTGGACTTCGTCGATGAATAGCACGGTCTGCTCGCCTCTGAGGAGAGCCAGGCGTGCCCCTTCTAAGACCGCGCGGACTTCTTTGACCCCCGCCGACAACGCCGACAGCGCCTCGAACCGCCGGCCGGTGGCCTGCGAGATCAACGCTGCCAGCGTGGTTTTGCCGCTACCCGGTGGGCCGTAGAGGATCACCGACGCCACGCCCGAGCCCTCGACCAGACGCCGCAGCGGCGAGCCGGGTTGCAACAGATGGTCCTGTCCGACCACCTCGTCGAGGCTGGCAGGACGCATGCGCACGGCCAACGGGGCAGCGGCCGAACCACCCTGCGGGTGGTCGGTCAAGCTGGTGGGGTCGGGGACGTCGAACAGACCGTCGGACACGGTTTCAGGCATACCACGCCACAACGACATGGGTTCGCAGTGTCCACCTCTGAGCGGGGCCGCCGAATACTTGCTAAGTTCGCGGAGGCGCGAGGCTAGCTGAAATAAGGCCTCCGCAACCCACTACCGCGAGGCAGGAGCGGCAATGAGCCAGCCCCCAGAGCACCCCGGGAAACCGAGCGATCCGAGGGTCGGGGACCCCCATCCCGGCAACTATCCGCCGCCTCCCGGCTACGGACCACCTCCCGGACCACCACCCGGGTACGGACCACCCCCAGGACCGCCGCCGGGCTACGGACAGCCGCCGGGACCGCCGCCGGGCTACGGCGCGCCGCTACCGGGATATGGCGCGCCCCCACCGCCGCCGGGCTACGGCGCGCCGCCACCGCCACCCCCTGGCTATGGGCCGCCGCCTTCCGGGTACGGGCCGCCACAGCCGGGCTACCCACAGTCACCCGGTTATCCGCCGTCACCCGGCTATCCGCCGCCGCACGGGCAGGCCTTTGACATCGGTGAGGCGTTCAAGTGGGCGTGGAACAAGTTCGCGAAGGACGCCGTGCCGCTGATCGTTGCGACGTTGGTGTACGGCGTGATCGGCATCGTCGTGTACGGGCTGGTCTTTGTGTTGCTGGGCGGCGCCAGCGTCAACACTGCTGACGTCCAGGGCGGTTACGCCGTATATCCGGCGGGTCTGGGTGCCGTCACCACGCTCGTGCTGTCGATCGTGTTGTTCGTGTTCGGCATCTTCGTGCAGGCTGCGTTCCTGTCCGGTGCGCTCGACATCGCCGACGGCCGGCCGGTGAGCATCGGCTCGTTCTTCAAGCCGCGCAACCTAGGCAACGTAGTCCTGACCGGCGCACTGCTCAGCGTGATCAACGCGGCTTTGAACGCGGTGTCGCTGCTGCCCACCTTCATCTTCGCGGTGCTGTCGTTCATAGCGATCGTCATCTTCGCGTTCTTCTCACTGTTCACGATTGCCTTCGCCACAGATCGCGCCCTGCCACCGATCGATGCACTCAAGGCCAGTTTCGCCACTGTTCAGTCCAATACCGGTAGCACGCTGCTGTCGTTTGTGGTCCAGGCTTTGGTGATCATGGCCGGCGCTTTCGCCTGCGGCGTGGGCCTTCTCGTCGGCGTCCCAGTGGCGTTGCTCATCCAGGTCTATACCTACCGTCGGCTCGCCGGTGGACCGATCGCGCCGTTGACCCCCTGAGTTCATTTGGCGGCGACCCGCTGCGCCCGGCTCCGCCGCGCTTGCGATCACCGCGGCGCTCACGGCTGGGTGACGAAGTCGATCAGCTCCTCCACCCTGCCGATGAGCGCCGCGTCGAGATCGGTCCAATCGCGGACCCGGCCGCGGATTCGGCGCCAGGCGGCGGCAATATCAGCCTGGTCGGCGTGCGGCCAGCCCAGCGCCTGACACACCCCGTGTTTCCAGTCGATTCCACGCGGGATCACCGGCCACTGCGACAGACCCAACCGCTCTGGCTTGACGGCTTGCCAGATATCGACGAACGGATGCCCCACCACCAGCGTGTGCGCGCCGCCCGGGCCCCGGCGCACCGCTTCGGCCAGCCGCGCCTCCTTCGAACCGGGCACCAGGTGGTCGACGAGTACCCCGAGCCGTCGGCGTGGGCCCGGCCGGAACTGCTCGACCACGCCGACGAGATCGTCGACACCGCCAAGGTACTCGACCACCACCCCCTCGACCCGCAGATCGTCGCCCCATACCTGCTCGACGAGCTCAGCATCGTGGCGACCTTCCACATAGACCCGCCCTGCCCTGGCCGCGCGTGCGCGTTCACCGGTGACCGCCACTGAGCCCGAGGCCGTACGGTTGGCCGCGCTGGGTGCCGGTCGTCGCGGCGCGGTCAGGATCACCGGTTTGCCGTCGACGAGGTAACCCGGACCGATCGGGAACGGCTTGGTGCGACCGTGCCGGTCCTCGAGCTCCATGCGTCCGTACTCGACGCGCACTACTGCGCCGACATAGCCGGATTGCGCATCTTCGACGACCATGCCAAGTTCTATCGGCACTTCGACCGACCGGACTTTGCCCGAGCCGTGCGGGTCGCGGGCCAGCACGTCCGAGCCATAACGATCATCCACCCGAGCGATCCTAGGGACTCGGACGCGCTAAACCCGGTTACGCCACTCGGGCGAAATCCACTCGGCTACTTGCGATCAGCCGCTGGCAACCAGCAACGGTCAGTCTCGTAGCGTGCGCCCCTGCGCGTCGGGCACGTTGCCGGCGACAATGATGATTCCGTCGACGAATCCCCACAGCGCGCCGACTCCGCAGGTCACGACGGTGGCCACAATTTGGAGGACGCCGATGTTGTTGTAGCCGAGATAGAAACGGCCAACGCCGAATCCCCCGAGGAAAATTTGCAGGAGTCCGGCCACCAGCTTGCTCTTGTCCGATAGCGGCCGCCCGTACTGGTCCACGCCGTAGCCTTGGCCGCCATAGGGCGCGGGGACGGGAGGAGCCGCTTGCGGAGCCGCTTGCCATTGCTGGCCATCCCAGTACTGCTGCCCGGGCGCGCCGCTTGGGTCCGGGTACCAGCCGGGCGCCGATTGTGGAGACGTCATGTTTTCTCGCTCTCGGGCAAAGGTGGGTCGGGATAGCACCCCATGGGAAATGCAATCATGGCACCGAAGCCCAGATTTGGTAGCGCTTTGCCCCGCACTGCGGCCTAGCGGCTGCTGTGGTGGGATCAGCGGTTATGAAGGTGATGGCATCAGCTTGAAATGACTCTGCACTCCACCGGGCCGTCGGCAGCTTTGCACCATCGGGCCGACGTCGACCGGCTGTTAACCGGTTATCGCACCGCACGGGCCCAGCAAACCCTGTTCGATCTGCGCACCCCCGGCGCAGCCGGCCCGGCAATCGGATACGACGAGTTCGTCGACGAAGCCGGAAACGTGCGGCCGGCCTGGGCCGAGCTTGCGGACGCCGTCGGCGAGCGCGGCCGAGCCGGGCTGAGTCGGCTGCGCTCCGCGGTTCGCCAACTGGTGGACAACGACGACATCACCTACACCCGAATCGATCCCGCCACGGGTCCCGTCACCGGCGGCCGGGACGCCGAGCTTCGGCCATGGCGACTGGACGCACTGCCGCTGTTGGTTTCCGCAGCGGATTGGGAAGTGCTCGAGGCCGGGCTGGTCCAGCGGTCACGGGTGCTCAACGCCGTGCTCGACGACCTGTACGGCGCTCGTCGCTCGCTCACCGACGGTGTGCTGCCACCCGAATTGCTGTTCGGCCATCCCGGTTACGTGCGCGCCGCCACCGGAATCGAGGTGCCGGGGAACCACCAACTGTTCATGCACGCCTGCGATGTCAGCCGGCTGCCCGACGGCAGTTTCCAGGTCAACGCCGACTGGACCCAGGCCCCGTCGGGCGCCGGCTATGCGCTGGCTGACCGACGGGTTGTCGCGCACGCCGTGCCCGACCTCTACGAAAACGTCGCGCCGCGGCCGACCACGCTATTCGCCCAGGCGTTGCGGTTGGCCCTGATCGACGCCGCACCCGATGGCGTCCAAGACCCTGTGGTGGTTGTGCTCAGCCCGGGCATCTACTCCGAAACTGCTTTCGATCAGGCATATCTCGCGACGCTGTTGGGCTTCCCGTTGGTGGAGAGTGCGGATCTCGTGGTGCGCGACGGCAAGGTGTGGATGCGCTCGTTAGGCACGCTCAAACGCGTCGACGTGATATTCCGCCGAGTCGACGCAGAGTACGCGGACCCACTGGATCTCCGCGCCGATTCAAGGCTCGGCGTCGTCGGTTTGGTCGAGGCTCAACACCGCGGAACGGTGACCGTGGTCAACACGCTCGGCAGCGGCATCCTGGAAAGCGCTGGGCTGCTGCGGTTCCTGCCGGAACTGGCCGAGCGGTTGCTCGGTGAAGCGCCGTTGCTGGCCACGGCACCCAGCTATTGGGGCGGCATCGACGGCGAACGCTCGCACCTACTGGCACACCTGCCGTCACTCTTGATCAGGCCTACCGTCGGTGGACGAACCTTTGTCGGGCCGACACTTTCGTCCGCCCAACTCGCCGAACTGGCTGCCCGCATCTCGGCCATGCCTTGGCAGTGGGTCGGCCAGGAGCTGCCGCAATTCTCTTCAGCACCAGCCGCTTACGCCGGTGAATTCTCTTCGGCGGGGGTGGGGATGCGGTTGTTCACGGTCGCTCAACGCGGTGGCTACGCGCCGATGATCGGGGGCCTGGGCTACGTGCTGGCAGCAGGACCGGCCGCATACACGTTGAAAACCGTTGCAGCCAAAGATGTCTGGGTTCGCCCAACCGAGCGTGCACGAGCCGAGACGGTGACCGTGCCAGCGCCCGAGCCGCCGGTGAAGACCGGCGCGGGCACCCTTGCGGTCAGCTCTCCGCGGGTGTTGTCCGACCTGTTCTGGATGGGGCGCTACGCCGAACGCGCCGAGAATATGGCCCGGCTACTGATCGTCGCCCGCCAGCGTTTCTACGAATTCCGGTACCGGCAGCACTCCGAGGAAAGCGAGTGCGTGCCAGTGCTGATGGCCGCGCTGGACCGGATCACCGGGACCGCGATCGGGTCGGGCGATGCGGCCGAGACGATCGCTATCGCTCCCTCGACGCTGTGGTCACTGACCATGGACCCCGACCGGCCGGGTTCACTGGTGCACTCGGTGGATCGGCTGGCACATGCCGCCAGGGCGGTGCGTGACCAATTGTCCAACGACACTTGGGTGGTGCTGGCCGGCGTCGAGCGCGAGCTGGCGCATCAGGCTGAACCGCCGGATTCTCTTGCCGAGGCCGACGCGATGCTCGCCTCGGCCCAGACCCAGACCTTGGTCGGGATGCTGACATTGGCCGGAGTGGCCGGCGAGTCGATGGTCCAGGATGTCGGCTGGACGATGATGGACATCGGTAAACGGATCGAACGTGGCCTGGGACTGACCGCGTTGCTCGGAGCCACTCTGACGACGGTCCGCGCCGCAGCCGCTGAGCGGGCCATCATCGAGTCAACCCTGGTGGCCTGCGAATCGGCGGTGATCTACCGGCGCCGGACGGTCGGCAAAGTCAGCGTCGCGGCCTTGGCCGAATTGATGCTGTTCGACGCGACTAACCCGCGGTCGTTGGTGTATCAGCTGGAGCGGCTGCTGGCCGACCTCGGCGACCTGCCCGGCTCGTCAGGATCCTCTCGGCCAGAACGAATGGTCACCGAGATCAGCACCCTGCTACGCCGATCCGATCCCACCGAATTGGAAAAGGTGTCCGCGCACAGAGGCCGCGCCAAGTTGGCCGACCTGCTGTCCGCCGTGCATACCGCGCTGCGCGAGTTGGCCGATCTGATCACGGCAACGCAGCTGGCGTTGCCGGGCGATATACAGCCGCTGTGGGGGCCCGCCGAGCGTCGGGTGATGCCGTGACCCCCAACGGGATCAGGCGCTGAGCGGGTCGGGCTTGCCCGACACCGAAGTCACCTGATCGACGACGGTGTGGATGAATTTCATCTTCTCCAGTACCGCGACCGGCAGTACGAACGGATACAGGTCGTCGTGGCCCATCGACCTGTTCACCATGTTCAGCGACCAGGACAACGGCAGCCACATGTCGATGATGGTGTGAAATGCGCTGGGCCCCAACACCGGCCGGTCGAAGGTCGCGGTCGCCGGCGCGAAACCCGACCAGGCCGACGTGTCCAAAGTGTCCCGGATATGCAGGTAGTGCGCGAATGTCTCGGCCCAGTCCTCGGCGGCGTGCATGGTCGCATACGACGACACGTAATGCTTGTGCCACCCGCGGGGCGGTCCTTCGCTGTAATGGCGGTCCAGCGCCTCCTGGTAGTCGGCGTTCGGGTCGCCGAATAGCTGGTTGAACCGCGCCACGTACTCGCTGGACGGGGCGATCAGCCGGTAGTAGTAGTAATGCCCGATCTCGTGACGGAAGTGCCCCAGCAAGGTGCGATACGGCTCGTCCATCTCGACCCGCAACTGCTCTCGGTGCAGGTCGTCACCTTCGGCCAAATCGATTGTGATTATTCCATTTTCGTGTCCGGTCAGCACTTTCTCGTGCGCACTGGACAGCAACCGGAAGGCCAATCCGTAATTGGGATCCTGATGACGCCCGACGATCGGCAGCTTCAGCTCGTGCAGTTCGGCGACCAGTCTGCGCTTGGCCGCCTCGGCACGGGCGAACTCGGCGAGACCGGCGGTGTCGGCGTCGTTGGGCCGTTCGATGGTCAGCGCACAAGACATGCAAAGGCCGCCGGGAGAATTGATCGGTACCAGCCAATTGCACTCGGCGAGATGGCGATTGACACACAATTCGTAATCACTTGCGCTGACGAAGCCCGCGTGGTCGGCATCGTCACCGGTGGTGATCACGAGCAAGGCCATCTCATCGAGTGAGAAGCCCAGGGAGCTGCCGCACGCCAGGCACGCCGAGTTCTCGAATGTCAGACGCTGCCCGCAGTTGGGACAATGGAAGTCACGCATACAGCTCTTCGCCTTCAAGAGGGCCCTCGTGCCGCACAACGTCAACGGCGACGTCGATCACGCTGTTCTCGGAGTCGGTATAGATGATCCCGCGCAGCGGCGGGACGTCAGCGTAGTCACGGCCGCGGCCGACGACAACGTAACGCTCGTCGACCATCTGGTCATTGGTGGGATCCAGCCCAAGCCATTCGAACTGCCCGGGTGGTCGCGGTGTCCACACCGTCGCCCAAGCGTGAGTTGCATCGACACCGATCATGCGGTCCTTTCCCGGCGGTGGATCGGTGGCCAGGTATCCGGAAACGTATCCGGCCGCCAACCCGTTGGCGCGCAGGCAGGCGATTGCCAGCCGAGCGAAGTCTTGACATACCCCTTCGCGGGCCATCAGAACCTGACTGACACCAGTGGAAATCGTCGTCGACCCTTTCCGGTAGGTGAAGTCGGTGTGGATCCGCGACGTGAGATCCCGCAGTACCTCGATCAGCGGTCGTCCGGGGCTGAAACTGGGCGCGGCATAGTCGCGTACCTCATCGGTGATCTCGGGCGGATCCAGGTCCAGCGCGAACTCGGTGGCCAACGCGCCCCGCGCGCCGACCGGGCGGGCCTGCTCCCACGGCGCCTGCGCCGGCCCGCTACCCCAACGCTCAGGTGGCGGCGGATACACCTCGACGATCGACTCGCTGACGATGGTCAGGGTCTGGTGCGGTTCCGTGACATGGAAATACGAGCTGATGTTGCCGTAGGTGTCGCGGCTGGTTGAGCTGTCGGCCGGTGACGGTGAGATCCGGAGCGCGTGGAACAGGCAACGCTGCCGGGCCAGGTCACGCGGGGTCAGGAACCCCCGCCCGTAGGAGCTGGTCACCATGCCGGAATAGCGATAGTCGGTGCGGTGGGTGATCCGGTAGCGGGCCCCCGGGCCCGGTGGGTGCGCCACAGCTGCCACACTAGCCAGCCCGCGGGGGGAGCGGCGACCGAACAACGCTGCGCCACGATCTGCCAGCATGGCCTGCTTCCCGGGAGCACAATGAGTCATGGCCACGTGGGAGGACGTCGCCAGCATCGTCGGCGAGCTCCCGCTCACCGAGGAGCAGTCGCCGCGCGAATGGCGGGTCGGCAAGAAGCTGATCGCCTGGGAGCGGCCGCTGCGTACGTCCGATCGGGAAGCATTGACCGCGTTGGGGATTGAGCCGCCCGAGGGCGATATTGTCAGCGTGCGGGTAGCCGATGAGGGCGTCAAATTCGCGTTGATCGCCGACGAACCGGACGTCTATTTCACCACCCCGCATTTCGACGGCTATCCGGCGGTCCTGGTCAAACTCGCCGAGACCGATGAGCTGGGGTTGCGCGAGCTGATCGTCGAGGCGTGGCTGACCCAGGCCCCGAAACGGCTAGTGCAGGAGTTTCTCGGCGAGGTCACCTGAAAGCTCAGCCCTTCGTCCCACCAGTATCAACAGCAACTCTAACAACAATAGTAACTTTAGTCACTCTAGATAACTTAATCACGACTAGATAACTCTGATAACTTTAGAAGTCACTAGCAACAACTGAATCAATTAGCGCAGAAATGACTTTTATTAACTCTGACAACTTGAAACCCCCACACATCAAAGATCTCATTAAATTGCTAAAGTCCCACCCGTTGACAGTTTTCACGCCAGTTTGTTACACGTGTTAAATGAGTAAATTACGCGGAACACTGAGTATGCAATCGGTGTGCAAATCGCTGGTGCTATCCGCGGTAGTCGTACTGGGGATATCGCTTTTCATTGACCCCACCACGGGGGTGGCGTACGCCGAAGGCATGGACTGGGATGCCGTCGCGCAATGCGAATCGGGGGGCAACTGGCGGGCCGACACCGGTAACGGGTTTTACGGCGGCCTGCAATTCAAGCAGTCCACGTGGGCCGAGAACGGGGGCGTCGGTAGTCCGGCGAACGCCTCCCGCGATCAGCAGATCGCGGTGGCCAACCGGGTGCTCACCACCCAGGGGCCCGGGGCTTGGCCTAAGTGTGGCGGCAATCAGGACCTCTTCCCGATCGAAGTGGTCAACATCTTGCGGTCCGGGCATCCGATACGCAGCACGCTTCACAAACTGTGGTCGCTATCGGCTCCGCACTGACGGATTAGCCCGGTGTGATCGGGCCGTGATCGACCGAGCTAACTCACCGGCTGCAGCTCGAAAACGGGGATCACCCGGGTCGTCTTCGCCTGATACTCGGCGAAACCCGGTGCCGCCGCGGTGATCTTGGGGAAAAGTTCGTCGCGTTCGGCAGACGGTAATTCGCGGGCGGTCACGTCCGAGGATTCGCTGCCGATCTCGACGTGAGCCGACGGGTTGGCGCGCAGATTATGCACCCACGCCGGGTTGACGTCCGCGCCGGCAAAAGAGCCGATGATGAGCAGCTTGTCGTCGATACGGAAATAGGCCAACGGCGAAAGTCGCGGCTCACCGGACTTGGCGCCCGTCGTGGTCAACAGCAACAGGTCGGCGCCCTGGAATTGGCCGCCGACCTTGCCATCGTTGGCGCGGAACTCGTCGCTGATGGTCTTGTTGAACGCCTTGATCGTTTCGGCGTCCGGGATCTGTTGGGTCATGCCCCGTCAACCTGCCCGGCCCGCCCGTCTATTCCGGCG
>NZ_JBATXN010000301.1:0-23616 GCF_049673265.1 Mycobacterium sp.
ACGCAGGTCCTCGCGGACCGCGATCCCGGCGGTGACCTCCCCGAACGCGCGCTGGCTTCCATCGCGGGCTACTACCGGCGCGCGGTCATCGAATCCCGCCCGATGAGCCGGCTCATCGTTGTCGTCATGGCGCTGTTGCTGGCAGCGTTGGGGTTCCGCGCGGCCCGAGGTCACGACCCGGCCTGGTTGCTGGTGGTGTCGGCACTGCTGGCAGCGGGCCCGGTACTCCTGGCACTCGCGCATACGGTTCCCAGCGCGGCCCGCCTCGGCAGTCGTTCGGACGGCCCCGCCGAACAAACCGCGCTGGCAAGGTCGATCTGGCGCGATCATCTGGTGTGCGCGGGCTGCGTGCTGGCTTTCCTGGTGCTGTGGGTAGCCCATAACGAGATGCTCTGAGGCACCCGGGTGGTCACAGCACGACAATTTCGTACTAAACTAGAACACGTTTCAGTTAGCGAACGCCGCCAGCAAGCAGACTAGTAAGGAATCAGTCATGCACACTCCCATCTGCGATGAGCTCGGCATCGAGTTCCCGATCTTCGCGTTCACACACTGCCGCGATGTCGTCGTCGCGGTGAGCAAGGCCGGCGGTTTCGGCGTGCTGGGTGCGGTCGGCTTCACCCCTGAGCAGCTGGAGATCGAACTGAAGTGGATCGACGACAACATTGGTGACCACCCGTACGGCGTCGACATCGTGATCCCGAACAAGTACGAGGGCATGGACTCGCACCTGTCGGCGGAGGAGCTGGCCGACACGCTGCGCAAAATGGTGCCGCAGGAGCACCTCGACTTCGGGAAGAAGATTCTTGCCGATCACGGTGTGCCGATCGAGGACAGCGACGGCGACAGCCTGCAGCTCCTTGGTTGGACCGAGGCGACGGCCACGCCCCAGGTCGAGGTGGCGCTCAAGCACCCGAAGGTGAAGATGATTGCCAATGCGCTCGGCACCCCGCCGGCCGACATGATCAAGCACATTCACGATGCCGGGCTCAAGGTGGCCGCGCTGTGCGGCTCCCCCTCGCAGGCACGCAAGCACGCCGACGCCGGCGTCGACATCATCATCGCGCAGGGCGGCGAGGCCGGCGGGCACTGCGGCGAGGTCGGCTCAATCGTGCTGTGGCCGCAGGTCGTCAAGGAGGTCGCCCCGGTACCGGTGCTGGCGGCCGGCGGCATCGGCAGCGGTGAGCAGATTGCGGCGGCACTGGCGTTGGGCGCGCAAGGCGCGTGGACCGGATCGCAATGGTTGATGGTCGAGGAATCTTCGAACACCCCGGTGCAGCAAGAGGCGTACGTCAAGGCGGGTAGCCGTGACACCGTCCGCAGCCGGTCGTTCACCGGTAAGCCGGCCCGCATGTTGCGCAACGACTGGACCGAAGCGTGGGAGGCGCCGGACAACCCGAAGCCGCTCGGTATGCCGTTGCAGTACATGGTTTCTGGCATGGCGGTTCGGGCTACGAACCGGTACCCGAACGAGAGCGTCGATGTCGCGTTCAACCCGGTCGGTCAGGTCGTCGGCCAGTTCACCAAGGTGGAGAAGACGTCGACGGTCATCGAACGCTGGGTGCAGGAATACCTCGAAGCGACGAACCGGTTGGACGAGCTCAACGAGGCTGCCTCAGTCTGACGAACAGCCTTGCGCGCCAGGTTTATTCGTCGTCGGCGGGCTTGCCGGTGAAGACCTCTTTGGCGCGGTCGACGGCGTAGGTGGCGATGTCGATTGAGTTGTGGACGATGTCTCCGGCGCCGCCGGAGATGTCCCCTTTGATGATGTGGCCGGCGTCTTCGACGATGTCCGACGACCGCTCAACGGCGTTCGCCACGATGTCTCTGGCAGCGTCGATCGCATCCTTGGGGTTGAAGCCCATCGGAGTCTCCTGTTTGTGTTGTGGTTAGCCGGTCTGGCCGGTATCCGACGGGAAGCCTCCGCCGGGCCTCGGGAATCCACCGCCGGTCAGTTGTCCGACCTGCCAACCGTGTTCGGTGCAGAGCATTGGAAGCCCGTCGGGCGTCTGGGCCGACGCACCTCGTGGGTTGTCGCACTTGGCGCCGATCTGCTGAACGCCATAGAGAGGGTAGGTGATCACCCAGAACCCCGATTGCGCGGCCGGGAACTGGTTGATGATGAAGTGACATGCCTCGGCCTGACCGTTCGGGCCGCGCCCGAAGATGAACCGCTCGTAGTTGTCGCATGGCGCGCCCAGCGACGCGTCGTAGTTCATTCCCGGCACGTCGCCGTCGTAATGCGGGTCGGCGACGGCGGCCGGCGCCAGGCCGACAGCTGTGCCCGTGATCGCAGCGGCGATGAACAGTTCACGAATCATGCCGGCAAGCATAGCCTCAGTCAGCGGTTGCTAGGCCGGTAAGTGCAGATCAGGACGCCGGTAGCGGTCGGCGTCGCAGAGACCAGCTCGAGCGCACGGGCCGAGCCATCGTCGGGGAACAACCGCTTGCCGCCGCCGAGCAGGACGGGCTCGATCATCAGGCGGTACTCGTCGACAAGTCCATGCGCTATCAGCTGCCCAGCCAACGATGCGCTGCCCATCACCTGGAGTGCTTTGCCGTCCCGCGCGCGCAGCTCGCGCACCGCGCCGATCGCGTCTTCAGCGGGCAGCAGGGTCGACCCGGACCAGGTGAGATCCTGTTGCGTCAGCGTCCGCGACACCACGTATTTGGGTATCTCATTCATCCGGTCGGCGAACGGATCACCCGCTCGGGTCGGCCAGGCTGCGGCCATGGCCTGCCAGGTACGTCGGCCGAACAGCAGGGCCTCGGTCGCGGCCATGATTTCGCCGATCGCCGGTCCCATGGTGTCTGGGTCGAAGTACGGCATCGACCATCCGCCATGGCGGAATCCGCCGTCGGTGTCCTCCTCTGGGCCGCCGGGCGCCTGCACCACACCGTCGAGGCTGATGAAGTCGCTGACAACGATGCGCATGATCGATCCCTTCACTGGTTGCTCTGCCTGGCACTAGATCAAGACCTTCGAGCTAGCCGAAACTCATCGGAGCCGGTGGCGAGAACACGTTTCAATCTTGTGCCGGCAATCCGCCGGGAACCCGTTCCATCTCGGCGGTCTCGATGCTTTACTGAGCCAGAACACGTCATCTAGGAGTGTCCCCCTATGCCGACTCCGAACATCCCGCCCGGATTCGATTTCACTGATCCTGACATCTACGCCGAGCGCCTCCCGGTCGAGGAACTGGCCGAGATGCGTCGAGCCGCACCGATCTGGTGGAACGAACAGCCCCTCGGCGCCGGCGGCTTCGACGACGGCGGATTCTGGGTGGTGTCGAAGCACAAAGACGTTAAAGAGATTTCGCTGCGCAGCGATATCTTTTCCAGCCTGGAGAAGACCGCGCTGCCGCGGTACAAGGACGGCACGGTGGGCGAGCAGGTCGAACGCGGCAAGTTCGTTCTGCTCAACATGGATGCGCCCCAGCACACCCGGCTGCGCAAGATCATTTCGCGGGCCTTCACTCCCCGGGCCATTGAGCGGCTGCGCGACGACCTCGCCGAGCGCGCGCGGCGCATTGTCGACATCGCGGCGGCCGAGGGTTCCGGCGACTTCGTCGAACAGATCTCCTGCGAGCTGCCGTTGCAGGCCATCGCCGGGCTGATGGGCGTGCCGCAGGAAGACCGCAAGAAACTCTTTCACTGGTCCAACGAAATGGTTGGCGACCAAGACCCCGAATTCGCGAGCAACGACGCCATCACCGCGTCGGTCGAGCTGATCATGTACGGCATGCAGATGGCCGCCGACCGGGCACAGAACCCGGGCGAAGACCTGGTGACGAAGCTGATCGAGGCCGACATCGACGGCCACAAGCTGTCCGACGATGAGTTCGGCTTTTTTGTCATCCTGCTGGCCGTCGCCGGCAACGAGACCACCCGCAATTCCATCACCCAGGGCATGATGGCCTTCACCGACTTCCCCGATCAGTGGGAGTTGTTCAAGAAGGAACGTCCGGCGACCGCCGCCGACGAGATCGTGCGGTGGGCCACCCCGGTCACGTCGTTCCAGCGGACCGCCCTGCAGGACTACGAGCTGTCCGGCGTGCAGATCAAGAAGGGTCAGCGGGTGGTGATGGTCTACCGCTCTGCCAATTTCGACGAGGAAGTGTTCGACGACCCGTTCACCTTCAACATCCTGCGTGATCCCAACCCACACGTGGGATTTGGCGGCACCGGTGCGCACTATTGCGTCGGGGCCAACCTGGCGCGGATGACGATCGACCTGATGTTCAATGCGATCGCCGACGCTATTCCTGATCTGGAATCGATCGGCAAACCCGAGCGGCTACGTTCGGGTTGGCTCAACGGCATCAAACATTGGCAGGTCGACTACCACACCAGTGGGGCGAAATCCCCTGTCGCGCACTAGCATCAACCGCATGGCTACGCATCGAGCTGTGCACGTGGAGTCGGCTGGGGCAGCGTTAGAACTGGTCGATGTCGAAACCAAGCCCCCGGGCCGCGATGAGGCGCGGCTGACGGTCACCGCATGTGGGATCTGTGGCACCGATGCACACTTTGTCGCAGGTGGCTTTCCTGGCATGACGTGGCCGTTGACTCCCGGGCACGAAATCGCCGGAACGATTGCTGAACTCGGTGCGGGCGTTGAGGGTTTCGCGGTCGGCGATCGCGTCGCGGTCGGGTGGTTCGGCGGCTGCTGCTACCACTGCGATCAGTGCCGAAAAGGCCAGTTCATTCATTGCGAGAACGGGAAGATACCGAGTTACCAGTATCCGGGCGGATATGCGGAGTCGGTGACGGTACCGGGGAGTGCGCTGGCCCGGATACCGGCCGGGCTTTCCGACTCGGAAGCCGCGCCGATGGGCTGCGCCGGCGTTACCACCTACAACGCCTTGCGTCACACGAAGGCGGTGGCCGGCGACCGAGTCGCCATCCTCGGTGTCGGCGGGCTCGGCCACCTCGGGGTGCAGTTCGCCCGGGCGATGGGGTTTGAGACCATCGCAATCGCCCGCGGCAGCGGCAAAGAGGAGGACGCCCGGAAGTTGGGCGCCCACCATTACATCGACTCCACCGCCGGCGATCCCGCCGAAGCGCTCAAGGCGCTGGGCGGCGCAGCGGTCGTGTTGGCGACCGCGGGCAACTCGCCCGCCATGGCCGCAACCGTCGGCGGGATATCGCCCCAGGGTGAGCTCGTCACCATCGGTGTCACGCCTGAACCGTTGCCGATCAGTCCCATTCAGCTCATCACCCCAGGGGTCAGCATCGTCGGCCATCCCTCGGGCACCGCGAAAGACGTCGAAGACACTATGCATTTCGCGGTTCTGTCCGGTGTTCGGGCGTGGATCGAGGAGCTACCGCTATCGCAGGCCGCTGAAGGCTATGCGACTTTAGAGCGGGGGCGAGCGCACTACCGCACCGTCTTGACGATGTGACACAGTCGGTCCGTGACCGACACGTGGACTCTTCGGGCATTGGACGGTGAGCTATTGGTTTGCACCGGTGTCGCCGGCCGGGCGTCGAAGATGGGTCACCGGCTCACCCTCGCGATGCGCCGCTGGCAGGCCACGGTGCAATGGTCGGATGGCGTGCCCGTCGCGGCGCAGCTTACGGTCGACGTGGATTCGCTTGATGTCGTCCAAGGCGAAGGTGGTCTGACGCCGCTGTCCGGGCCGGAAAAGATCCTGGTGCGGTCCAACGCATTACGACAGTTGGGGGCACGACGCTTTCCACAGATCCGCTTTGAGGCCGACAGCATCGAGCGCAGCCAGGCCGGTTACTGTCTGGCCGGGCCGCTGCAGATCCGCGGAAAGACACGCGCGCGCGTAATCGACGTGCGCACTGAGGATCTCGGTGATGCTTGGCGACTGTCCACCGAGGCCGTCGTTCGCCAATCCGACTTCGGAGTCAAACCATACTCGTTGATGATGGGCTCGTTGAAAGTCGCCGACGACGTCACCATCTTGTTCACCGCGAAGCATGAGAAGGGGTAAGGATGCGGATCGGAGTGGTGTTCCCGCAGACCGAAATTGGCGCCGACGCGGGCGCGGTGCGGGCTTACGCCGAGCACGCCGAAGGGCTTGGGTTTGCCCATCTTCTCGCCTACGACCATGTTGTCGGTGCCGACCCGAAGGTGCATGTCGGCTGGGACGGCTTTTATGACCTGCACGACACCTTTCATGAACCGCTGGTGACATTCGGCTATCTCGCCGCGGTGACTACGTCGCTGGAATTGGTGACCGGCATCGTGATTTTGCCGCAGCGACAAGCCGTCCTGGTCGCCAAGCAGGCGGCCGAGGTGGACCTGCTCAGCGGCGGCCGGTTACGCCTGGGCGTCGGACTTGGCTGGAACGCAGTCGAATACGAGGCACTGGGCCAAGACTTCTCGAACCGCGGCAAGCGCAGCGAAGAGCAGGTGGACCTGATGCGCAAGTTGTGGACCGAACAGAGCATCACCTACCACGGCACGTATCACAGGGTGACCGGAGCTGGACTAGCGCCGCTGCCGATACAGCGGCCGATCCCGGTGTGGTTCGGGGCGGCCTCGCCGCGTGCATGCCGGCGCGCCGGTCGCCTAGGCGACGGCTGGTTTCCCATGGTGGGCCCCGGCCCGAAACTCGACCAGGCGCGGCAAGAGGTAGCGCAAGCCGCAATGGAGGCCGGCCGAGACCCCGCCCAGATCGCGATGGAGGGTCGAGTTTCCTGGAACGGCAACGCCGACGACCTCGCCGAAGGTCTTCGGGTCTGGGCAGATGCTGGCGCATCGCATGTCTCGATCAACACAATGAAGGCCGGGCTGGCGTCGGTCGACGACCATCTTGCCGCGCTGAGCGCCGCCGCCGAAACCGCCACAGCTTTCTCGGGTTAGCGTGGCACGAGGACGATCTAAGAAGTTGGGAGATCATGCAACCCGAATCCACCTGATCGTCGCTCTCGTGGCCTTACTATTCACCGGCCGCTACCCAAAGGGGTTGTACGACTCCATAATTGGCATCAACCGATGGGGAATCCGGGTGCGCGCCTACAGCTCGCTGCTGCGCGACGAATACCCACCGCTACGTCTGGACACCGGTGGGCGGGAAGCCGGCTCGCCGCCGCCTACGGCGGGGGCGCACCCGGATTAGGCGGCGGGGCTTGCCCCGGCGCCGGCTGGTCCGGTGCCGGGTTCGGCTGACCGTGCAAGCGCTCAAGCAGCTTGGTTAGCAATGGATGTGGATTCGGTGGCGGAGGCGGAGGAGCGATCGGCTCCGGCGGTGGTGGCGGCGGAACCGGTGCGGCGGCGGGAATTTCGGCCGTCGGCTGATCGGCAGCCACCGTCTGCGGCTGGGCAGCGGCGGGGGGCTCGGCCGGTTTCGCGACCGGTGCCGGCGGCGCCGGTCGTTCCGCGGGCCTCTCGACGGCCGCCGGCTGCGGAGCCGGCACTCGGGCGACGCGAGGAGTGGCCGCCTTATGGACCACATGATGGGCCGGGGCTGCAGCTCGCTCGGGAACCAGCCGCGGGCCCAGGGCAAGCGATAGCGATGCGACAAAGGTGACCGCACCCGCGACGAGCATTGTCAACGCCCCGGCGTAGGAGTTTTGCCGCGAGCTCGGCCGCTCCCCCCGATCCTCGGCGGCCGTGACGACCAGCTCGGTGTCGGTGAATCCCGTGCTCTCGGCCGCCGCGAGGGCAGCCCCACGCGCCAGCGCCAGCTGTGTGCCGGTCTGGGTAATGACCGGCACAGGTACTGCTTTCTCCAGCCGCCACGACAGCGGTTCCAGCTCCTCATCGGGACCGACGATCACGATGCCACCCGGCCGCCACGAGCTCCGGTCGAACAGGGTGGTCAGCCATCCGACCAAGCGGCCGGGGCCGCCGGTCAGCTGTTTGATGGCGGTCTGTGGCTCGTCGTCACACGTATCGACCATGACCACGATCGTCGAATCGCCGTCCAAGACGCACACAGCGGCCTTCTCATAGCCGACGACGGGCGCGATCGCCCGGGCCAACATGTCGCATGCCTGGTGCAGCCGAATCGGGACAACATTGTCGATGCCGGCGTGGGTCAGCGACTCCAGCAGCAACGCAGCCTCGGCAGCCGCGTCGTCGCTCCAGGAGACGCCGACAACGTGCAGGCGGCGGTGATGGCTGAGCGCGGTCGCTTGGGCATCCAGCACGGCCGAAGCCGTCTGCGCCGAGGTGTTGACCGCGCGCAGCCCGCTGCCGCTACCCACGTGGAAATCGTCGTGATCGAGGATGGTGCCGTCGGCGTCGCGGCCTTCCACCAAGACCCAGCCGACCGACGTGGATGTCAGCGACAGCCCAAGTACCGTGTCCAAATTTGCACCTCAATCGTGCCCCAACGCCCATGTGCCGCCGCCAGCACGGAGCCGTCGATGCGGTCTGGTTCGTACGCAGCGGAAGGGCCGGGACAACGTGGTCTCGTCGGTCTACCCCGGGTGAGCCTACGCGTTGATCGTGACAACAGTTGAACGGGCGTCAACAGCGCCTGGCATCAAAAAGTTGCCACAACCAGCTGCCTGACCCGCTGATCAGCGGCTCTGCGCAGGTGGTGGCGGCCGACATCAATTCGAGACATCTTTGCGTCCTAATCGACATATGGACTACCGCACTGTAAGTTTTGCCATTAGCGCGATGGCCTACGACAAGGGGCAGGGATGACATACGGGAACAAAGTGATGCATGGCTGGGTGCGGCGACTTATGGTCGCCGCTTTTGCGGTCGCTGTACTGCCAGGCCTCGTCGGCCTTCTCGGCGGAACAGCGACGGCGGGGGCGTTCTCCCGGCCCGGTCTTCCGGTCGAGTACCTCCAGGTACCTTCGGCCGCGATGGGCCGCAGCATCAAGGTTCAGTTCCAGAGCGGCGGCGCCAACTCTCCAGCGGTATACCTGCTGGACGGCCTGCGTGCCCAGGACGACTACAACGGCTGGGACATCAACACCCCCGCCTTCGAGTGGTACTACCAGTCAGGTCTGTCGATCGTGATGCCGGTCGGTGGACAGTCCAGCTTCTACACCGATTGGTACAACCCGGCGTGCGGTAAGGCCGGCTGCTCGACCTACAAGTGGGAGACCTTCCTGACCAGCGAGCTGCCGGGCTACCTGTCCTCGCAGAAGAGCGTCAAGCCGAACGGCAGCGCCTCGGTCGGTATCTCCATGGCGGGTGCATCGGCAATGAACCTGGCGATCTACCACCCTGGTCAGTTCATCTACGCCGGTTCGCTGTCCGGCTACCTCAGCCCGTCCACCGGGCAGGGCTGGATCGGCCTGGCGATGGGCGATGCCGGCGGCTACAAGAAAGAAGACATGTGGGGGCCAGACAGCGACCCGGCATGGGTGCGCAACGACCCCTTGGTCAACGTCGGCCAACTCGTCGCCAATAACACCCGGCTCTGGGTGTACTGCGGCAACGGGACTCCGAACGAACTGGGCGGTGCCAACTTGCCGGCGACGTTCCTCGAGAGCAACTTCATGATCGGCGTCAATAAGAAATTCCAAGACGCTTACAACGCCGCCGGCGGCCACAACGCCGTGTTCAACTTCCCGGCCTACGGCACGCACAGCTGGGAGTACTGGGGCGCGCAGCTGAACGCGATGAAGGGTGACCTGCAGGGCGCCCTCGGCGCTCACGCGGGCGGCTAACCCTCGCAAGCAAACTGCGCTTGACGGATTACCGTCAAGCGCAGTTTTCTTGGTGGGCCCGGTTCGGAGGCAGCCGCTCGATCCACCCACGAGCAACCATGGCCGCCGCGATGTTTCGCAAATACTCGTCGGCGCGGGCGTCGGCTGGAAATGCGAAGTTCATGTAGACCGCTTCCTGATAGGGCGGATCGTCGCGGTCTTTACAGGACATCAGCAGATAGCCCGCCGTTGCGTTCTGCAGCGCGGCTACGGTGACGATGAACCGCGCTTGGTCGACGACCTCGGTCTTGGATTGTTCGTCGGTCGCGGTGCGGACCGGGTGCTCCAGAGCGCCGGCGGCTGATGAATTCAGCCGGCCCAGCACCAAAAACGCTCCGCCCAATACCAGCCCGGCCGTCAACGCGGCGGCGACCAATGCGCGAGGCGACGCGTCAGCCACCTAAGGCAGCGAGGAGCTCCTTGATACGGGCCGCTTCGTCATCGGTCGGTATTTCCTCGGCCTCGATGGCGTCGAGGAGATCGGCCGTAAGCCCCGCGCCATTGGCGGTCTCCTGCGCCGACAATCTGGCGCGCCGACGTACGACGTACAGCTGCTGACCCAACGTCGCACCGGGCGCCTCGGCGGCCATGGCCATCAGATCGTCGTACCGCGTTCGGACTCCGCTGAGCGACACGATGACTGACGGCGTAGCCCTGCCGCGCGATGCAGCTTTGCTGAGTGCGGTCTGTAGCTTTCGCAGGCCGGACAGGATGACCGCTGCGCGTCCGGAGAATTCCGGATCGCTGGTGGCGGGCAAGGCGTCAATCGCAGCGGTGAACATCTGCATCGCCGCTTCGACCAAACTGACAATGACAGGCGCCTCGCCGTCATCGGGCGCGCTGTCGCCCTTGGATCGCTTTGAGCTCTGGAAGGCATCACTGATCTGTGCGTCGATGGTGATCACTCCGTCTGATTCGCGGTTGAAGTCGTCGAAACGCTAGCGCGGATCCACCCGTCTGTACAAGGGTTCGACCGCCGCAAGGGCGGGTAGCACTCGCGAAGCCTCTTTACGGCCATATCTTTTGCAGATGTCGGGTCGCGAGAAGAGTAAATGGCATGACCGACCAGAAATTGATTGACGTCACCGTGCACGACGTGCCGGACGGTGACGAGGACTAGTCACCCGGGGGCCGGGCGTGCTTGGATCGGCCCATGCAGGGCAAGGCGACGGTTCATATGGCGGCACCTGCGGACAAGATCTGGGACCTGATCGCAGATGTCCGCAACATCGGGCGGTTCTCCCCCGAAACATTCGAGGCGCAATGGCTTGACGGAGCGACGGGGCCCGCGGTCGGGGCGCGATTCCGCGGCCACGTCAAGCGAAACGAAATCGGGCCGGTGTACTGGACGACGTGCCGGGTCACAGCGTGCGATCCGGGCCGGGAATTCGGCTTCGAAGTGCTCGTCGGGGACAGGCCGGTGAACAACTGGCATTACCGCCTGGTGTCGAATCCTGACGGCACCGACGTCACCGAATCATTTCGGATGAGCGCCTCTCCCCTGACCACCCTGTATTACTGGATGTTTGGGGGTTTTCTGCGTCAGCGACGCAACATTCGTGACATGACCAAGACGCTGCACCGCATCAAGGATGTTGCCGAGGCGTGAAATCCACGTCTTCATCGAGCTGAATGAGGTTGCCATGGGACAGTGGTCGCGCGCCGAGATCGAATCAGCCTTCAAGCATCATCAAGAAGTCGTGGTCGGAATAGGGTCCAGCTGGGACTGGTCGCGGTTTGCCGATGCGTTCACCGAGGACGCAACCTATGTCGAGCACACATACGGCACCTTCCATGGGCGCGAACAGATTCGCGATTGGATCGTGTCGACGATGAATGTGTTTCCGGGCAGCGAGATGCCGTTCTATCCGACGTCCTGGTACTCGATCGACACCGACCGCGGATGGGTGTTTTGCGAGTTTCTCAATCGGATGCGTGATCCCGGAGACGGCAGCATTCACCAGGCGGCCAACCTGTCGGTGATGAAGTACGCAGGCGACAACCTGTGGAGCTATGAGGAAGACGCCTACAACCCGATGAACTTCTTGCCGATGGTCCGCGACTACATCCAGCGGTGTCAGGCGCTCGGCACAATCAGCGACGACGCGATTGCCTTCGCAAAGAACATGAATTGGGAACTGGCTTAGCGGCTGGCTTTTTCCTTCGCCGTAGGCTTGCAATCGTGGATATCGCGTTGAAGCAGCGGGTGCACTGGCTGGCGTTGCACGGCTTTGTGCGCGGCGTCGCATCGTTGGGCGCCAGACGGGGTGACCTGCAGGCTCGGTTGATCGCCGACCCGACCATCAAAGCCGATCCGGTGTCGTTCTACGAGGCGGTGCGGGCCCGCGGCCCCGTGGTGCAATCACGCATCGGCTACATCACCACCGACCATGCGATCGGCCATGAACTGTTGAGGTCGGACAACTTCCGGGTACTGTCGATCGGCGCGAATCTGCCGGCGCCGCTGCGGTGGCTGGAGACTCGCACTCGCGACGATCTGCTTCATCCGCTGCGTCCGCCCTCGTTGCTGGCGGTGGAGCCACCCGACCACACCCGCTACCGCAAAACGGTGTCGTCGGTGTTCACCTCTAGGGCCGTCGCGGCGCTACGAGACGGCGTGGAGCAGACCGCGGCGACGCTGCTCGACCAGCTGTCCCGTGAACCGGGTGTCGTCGACATCGTCGACCGGTACTGCGCGCAGCTTCCGGTGTCGATCATCAGCGACATCCTGGGGGTGCCAGACACTGATCGACAGCGCATCCTCGAGTTCGGCGAGTTAGCAGCGCCCAGTTTGGATTTCGGCCTCACATGGCCGCAATACCGACGTGTGCAACGCGGGATAGCGGGATTTAACTTCTGGCTGACTGGGCATCTGCAACAGTTGCGCCGAAACCCCGGCGACGACCTGATGAGCCAGCTGATCCAGAAAGCCGAAAGTGGTTCGGCGGAAACGTATCTAGACGAGTCCGAACTTCACGCGGTCGCCGGTCTGGTGTTAGCGGCTGGTTTCGAGACGACGGTAAATCTGTTGGGCAACGGGATTCGCATGCTGCTGGACAACCCTGAGCATCTGCACACACTCCGTCAGCGTCCCCAGCTGTGGCCTAACGCCGTCGAGGAGATTTTGCGGTTGGAGTCCCCGGTTCAGCTGACCGCACGGTTTGCGCTCAGCGACACCGAGATAGCGGGCGTGTCGGTCAAACAAGGCGAACTGGTCGTCGTCTACGTTGCCGCAGCCAACCGTGACCCGGCCGTGTTCGCCGACCCCAACCGGTTCGACATCGAACGCGAAAACGCCGGGAGACATCTGGCGTTCTCGGGTGGCCGGCATTTCTGCCTGGGCGCGGCCCTGGCCCGAGCCGAAGGCGAGGTCGGGTTGCGAGCATTCTTCGACCGCTTCCCCGAGGTGCGTGCGGCCGGCGTGGGCAGCCGCCGCGACACCCGAGTTCTGCATGGTTGGTCGACGCTGCCGGTAGCACTGGGCCCGGCGCGGTCGATGGCCGCCCGTTGAGGTAAACGCTCTACGCCAGGTAACGGCCGAACCAGTCCAGCACCCGCCCCCAGGAGTCGTGCGCGGCGGCGGCGCTGTAGCGCGGTCCGGTGTCGTTGAAGAAGGCGTGGTCGGCGTTGGGTTCGATGACGATGTCGTTGACCAGCCCGGCACGATCGAGCGCGGCTTTGGCCGCCGTCTCTGAGCTGGTGACCCGGGTGTCGAGAGCGCCGTAGAACGCAAGCACGGCGGCATCTTTGGACGGCGCGAAGTCCGGATTATCGGGCAGCGGCCCGTAGAACGGGACTGCGGCAGACAAATCCGGTGCGCCGGCGGCCAGTAGTTGCCACACCAATCCGCCGCCGAAGCAGAACCCCACCACTGCGATTTTGCGGCCCGGGACTCGCGACTGCAGTTCGGCGATACTCGAATTCAGGTCGGCGATAAAGCGGTCGGGCTTGACGGCACTCAGCTCCGCGGTGGCCTGCGCCGGGTCCGAGAAGTGTCCGGTGCCGCCTTCCTCGGACAGCAGATCGACGGCCAGGGCGCAGTACCCGGCGCCGGCGAAACGTCCGGCCACCGACCGCACCCAATCGTTGAGCCCCTTGTTCTCGTGGATGACCAACACACCGCGACGAGCATTGTGGGCTTGCGCCCATGCGCCTTGGAGCTCGCCATTCGGACCGGCCCAGGAGATCGGCTCGGTCGGCAGCACCCGGTCCATTCCCGGCGGCTGGGTTCCCGCCGCGCCGGATGACCCGCTCGGGGGCAGCGGTTGCTTGCTGCTGCACGCGGCGATCAGTGCGGCCGCGGCCCCGCTGCCCAGACCGACCAGCGCCAGCCGTCGTAAGGCGTCACGCCTCGTCAGCAGACCGTCGACGTGATCGGTGGCAATCTCTTCGGCGATGTATTGCTGTAGCGAGGTCACCCTGGGGAGTATGCGCCAAAAGCCGCTCTATTGCGTGGATGTCGCGGCGGTGCCGCTCAGCTGAAGCTGTCCGGGTCAGCCACCGGGATCAGCAGATGCGACGGGGTCGGGCCGCCCTGATGGAGCTGGTAACTGCCGCCGGTCAGGGCGTTGCGCGCGGGCTTGGTCGGAACCAGATGCGGAAAGTCGTAGGTGGTCACGGTCAGACGCAGCCGGTGGCCCGGCTCGAACATCGCAGCGGTCGGGAAGATCTCGACGTCGTAGCGGGTCAGCTCGCCGGGAACCACGGGCTTGACCGCCGACCGGGTGCTGAAGTGGTGCGGCCGTAGGACGCTGCCGTCAGGCAGGTACCAGGTGCGATCCGGATCCAACGCGCGGTGCGACCCGAGCAGCGCTCCCTGCGTCAACGGCCGGCTCGCACCGTCGGGAGCGACGTCGTCGAGGTGAGCAACCCACAACGCTTCGCTGGTGGTGGCGGTCGCATGCACGGTCAGCGTGATCGGTCCGGCGACCAACGTGGGGGTGGCGAATGGTTCTCCTGTGTAGGTGAGCGCGCCGCGCTGCAGTCGACGGTTGTCCTGGTCGTAGCGGGTTTGGCCGCCGCGCTGGGCGCGGATGAAACTGGTCATTCCCAGGGTCCACTGCTCGATGCTTCGGCCCGCCAGCGGACCACGCCCCACGTATTTGATTGTGGCCGTTGATGTTTCCGTCGCGCAGTCGGCGGTCAGCTGGCCAGACTGGGACAAGTAGAAGCGGGTCGGCGTCGCCTCGGCCAGCGGGTATTCGCGAGCGTGAAACCACCGGGGGCTTCCGATCGCCTGGAACGTGAACGGCGATCCGGAGATCGCGGCTGCCGCTTCGTCTTTCAGCCAATGGTCGAACCAGCGCAGCTGCAGCGCGTTGATGTGCAGCCCGCCGAAGTCGGACACGTGATACCAGGGACCCATCAGTAACCGCAGCCGCTCCGAGACCGGCTGGCCGGGTTGCATCGGCGACTCGTCTGGCCGCCCGGCGAAGGCGTTCTGCAACGCGGCATAGTTCAGCGGCGCGCCGCGCTGGAAGGCGTCGTGCCAGCCGCCGACCAGAAAGACCGCCACATCGTTGGCGACGATTCGCGGCAGCACCATGCCCGGCCGCATCGCATCCCAGAATGGCCCGTCGAAGGCCGTGTCACCGCCGGCGACGGCGTCGGCGATCAACGGCCGAAAATAGTGCCGTTGATCCCGTCCACGCTGGCGCACTCCGGCGAATCCGCCGGCCCGTGGCCGCGGATGCTTGCCGAGGTTGATCACCTCCAGCGCCGGGTTGACGACGTTGAGCAGACGATAAACCGACCCGTAAGCGCGCACCGTGCGCAGGTGCGGTGCCCCGCCCATCGCCGCAGCGTCACGATAGAAGTCGCGGGCGGCCATCACCGGGAAAATCGCCTTCAACGGCGAATCCGGCCCGGCGGCGGCGGCGGTGAAGAGCTGGTTGATCGCCAGGTAGGACGTGCCGAACATGCCGACGCGGCCGTTGGCATTGAGCAGCTTCGACGCCCAATCGACGAGCTCAATCCCGTCCTGGGTCTGCCGCTCCCCGAACATCTCGAACGAACCGCCGGACACGCCGCTGCCCCGGACATCGACCATCGCCTCGATGTAGCCGCGCTTGATCAAATACGGGGTGGCGCCGCCACCGATCTGGGCGGCCGGCGGCGGGGCTTTTTTGCCGTAGGGCGTCAGGCACAGCAACACGGGAAACGGCCCGTCGGCGGGCTGGCCGGTCTCGGGCACCGTCGGGTAATGGATGTCGGCACGCAACACGACGCCGTCGCTCATCGGCACCCCGACGTTGTGGTGCACACCGACCCCGAACTGCGCTGGCCTGGGTGTCCAGGACGACGTGAACGGCGACGGACTGTTTCTGCGGACGCGCGTGCTCGCGGCTCTGCGTCGGGATCGCAGCGCTGACGTCTTGGCCATCCCCCACCTCCTGCGCGCATTTGTTGACAACATGTTCGGCAGCCCGGTTCTATGACATCCCATGCCGGTTGACGACACCGTACTCGGACTGTGGCGGGCGCTATCGCGACGGGACTGGGACAGTATCAAGACGTTCCTGTCGGCGGACTGCATTTATGTGGACATGCCGGTCGGGCCGACGGCGGCGGCGCGGGGTCCCGACGACATCGTGAAGCGACTCAAGGTCGGGCTCGAGCCACTCGCGGGCTATGAGAACCACGACGGGGTGCTGGTGAGCACGGGCTCCGACGTGATGTACGAGCACTCCGAGACCTGGCGGTGGTCGAGCGGCGAGACCGCTGTGCTGAAATTTGTTTCGGTGCACCGCGTCGAAGACGGCAAAGTCACGCTGTGGAAAGACTATTGGGACATGGGCAGCATGACCGCCCAGGCCCCGCCGACCTGGTTAGAGGATCTCGCGACGGCTGACACCTCGTGGATCTTCGACGCGACGGGGATTGTCTGATTCAGCTCACGTCTTTCCGCGTCCGACGCCTCGTAGTCCGCGGATCATAGGAATACAGCAGGGTTTCGGGGTTCACCACCCACTGCCGACCCGTCTTCAACCCGCGCACGAGCACGCGACGTCCGATTCGGCCGCAGACAGTTCGCAGCACCTCCACCGAGGTTTCGTGTTCTCCGCGCCGCCTGTCCCCGCGTCGCCTGTCCCAGATGGCGCCCTCGGTAATGGCGCCGACACGTTCCGGGTCGAGTCTGTGTGTCTTCATCGCCTCGTTCCCGCCGAGAAGCGGTACAAATCCCGGGGGTAATCCGGTCGTTTGGGTATACCCATCCAACTGGCCGGTTAATCCGAATTACCGGACTAAACAATCGAAATTCCGGAATTCAGTGGCTCGATCAGCACAATGCCGTCAACGCCGTCAACCACGGCGCATTAATGTCACCGGTGCTCCGCCCCGGCTAACGCCGCCGCAGCACTATTACGTTGTCAATCAGCACCGTTTGCTGTCCTTCCGGGCCAAGCGCGTCGCGCTCGACCGGGGCGACCCGAACCTGGTCCCACCCAGGCTCGTCGAGATTCAACGATGACACCACCTCGTCTGCGGTAGCGAACTCGTGATGACGCTGATGTTCTGACGCCCACGGCGGTGCTGCCCCATGGTCTACAACTATCAGGTTGCCGTCGACGGCGACGGCTTCGGCAGCGCGTCGCAGCAGTCGCGCGCGGTCCATCGGGACCGTTGAATGCAGAAACTGTGCCGACACCAAGTCGAACACGCCAGAGGGAAAGCTTTCCGTCAAATCGTGCCGCTGAAAGTCGATGCGGGTCGCGACATTGCGGTCCCCGGCGTCGATTGCCGCCCGGTCCAGCGCGGTTTGCGAGATGTCCACTGCCGTCACATGCCAGCCGTGCTCGGCCAGCCAGATCGCGTCGGCGCCCTCGCCGCAACCCAGATCGAGCGCGCGGCCCGGCGATATTGGCTCGACCAACTCCGCCAGCCGGAGGTTGACCCGGCCACTCCACACCCGCTGTTGCTTGCCGTAGTGCTCTTCCCAAGCCTGTTGTGCCTCAGACATTGCCATGACGCCACCTTGCCTGTGCTGCGCGCGTTCTGGCAAGCTTCCTTGCCATGGAGGCAAAAGACAACGTCGAGACGCTGGTGCGGCGACGACTGCGAGAGGTTCGCACCCAGCGCGGTCTGACGCTCGAGGACGTCGCGCACAAAGCCCGGATCGATGTGTCCACATTGAGCCGTTTGGAGTCGGGGAAACGTCGGCTTGCGCTGGATCATCTGCCACGGCTGGCGGCGGCACTCTCGGTCAGCACCGACGAGCTGGTGCGCGAACCGATAGCGGAAGACCCGCGCGTGCATGGGAACTCGCACACCCGCCACGGTGTGACGTACTGGCCGCTGACCCGGCAGGGACCCGCCGGCGGGCTGCATACGTTCAAAATCCGGGTCAGTGCCCGTCGTCGCAGGCCGCCGGCCGAACTACCCGTGCATGCGGGTCAGGAGTGGATCTATGTGCTGTCTGGCCGGTTACGCCTTATCCTTGGTGAGCGCGACTTCATCATCAATCCCGGTGAAGCCGTGGAGTTCTCGACATGGACGCCGCACTGGTTCGGAGTGGCCGACGCTCCGGTCGAGGCAATCATGATGTTTGGGCCGCAAGGTGAACGGCTGCACCTGCACAGCTGATTTCAGTCCGTTGATTCGACGAGCGCTTTGAGGCGCCTGAGGGTATTGGCGGTGGTGCGGCCGACCTGGCCCACGGCGACGCGGTCGGCGATGTATCCCAGAATGCCACCTGGCGCTTGGTAGGACAGCCGGAATGTCACCTTGGTCCGGCCCTCCCCCGCGTCCCGCAACCGGATTCGGCCCCGCAGGCTGATACCGGTGATGCCGACCCACGCCAGGTCACGCAGGTCGTCGAACTCGACCACCTCGATCAAACCGCCCACCGGCACCGAGCCGATCTTCCAATGCACGGTATAGCGGGCGCCGACGCCGGCCGGCTGGTCGTTGGCGCTCTCCCACCGCTCCAGGCTGGTCATGAACGACGGATAGCAGTCTGGATCGCTGACGATTTTCCAGACCGCATCGCGGTCGGCGTCGATGATGCAGCGCCGTTCGACTCGCATCAGCCGAGCACCGGGAATCGACGTCGAGCCGCAAGTCGGTCGACACCGGCCTGCAGGCTGGCCATCACCTTGTCGTGCACGGCCTGGTCATCCCCATCGACTTCGATGGGTTCTTGCACCTCGATCGCGATTTTGGCAGGCAGCGGGATATGGCCGGCCAAGTCGCTGATGTTCAGGCCCCACGGCAGCGCCAGGGATATCGGAATACTCTTGAGCCGCAAAAGTTTATCCGCGAAGAGCAGCTTGGCCAGCCACTGGCCGCGGTCGAGGAATAACGCGGTTTCTTGACCGCCCACGCTTGACACCGGCACGATCGGGACGCCGGCCTCGCGCGCCAACCGCACGTATCCCATGCGGCCACCGAAGTCGACCGTGTTGCGTTCCCATGAGGGCCGGAAGACTTCATAATCGCCGCCGGGATAGACAAGCAACGCGGCGCCGGATTCCAGCGCCAGCCGGGCGTTTTCGTGGTTGGCGGCGACGGTGCCGAACTTGCGCAGCCAGCCTAACGGCGGCGCCGAGACGACGAGGTTGTGGGCCAGCTGGTAGAAGGGTCGCTCTACGCCGAAGTAGGAGCAGAACGCCAGCGTGAACACGAAGGTATCGGGAGGCACGTTGCCGCCGCTGTGGTTGCCGACGAGCAACACCGGCCCCTCGGCGGGAATCCGGTCCAAGTGGGCCACGTCGGCCCGGAAGTACAGCGATGCCAACAGCCAAGTCCCGGGCAGCTGGTCGCGAATATAGTCAGGGTCCCGTTGGTCGAGGTCGGCTTTGGGGACCCGCGACGCCACTTGCGAGCGCACCCACTCCAGCGCTTCTGCCAGGCCGGCCATGGGAGGACCTATACCCGGCGAACAGCGCTTCTAATCTCCTCCAGCTGATAGATGCGGGTCGCGTTGTCGCGAGCAATCAGGTCGACCACCCGCACGGCATCGGCTGCGCTCCAGTCACCGTCGGTGACGAATCCACTCAGCACGCGATGAATACCATTGCGCCACAGCATGGTACTGAGGTAGTGCAACTCCACCGGGCCGAATCCGTCCGACGAGTAGACAATTTTGCGGAACGGTGCCAGCTCCAGCAGGCGGGCGATAAATGCGGGCGCCCGAGCGCCGAGGTGATTGATGGACAGGCCGCCGTCAAGATAGACGTTGTTGAAGGCTTGGGCCAGGTAGCCGGCCTCTCGCTCATACGGGTAACAGTGCAGCAGCACGATCGGCGTATCGCCGGAGTAGCGCAAAAAGTCCAGCAAATACAGCGGATTGGTCTTGTGCAGATCGCATTCTCGATCGCCGAAGCCCACGTGAAATTGCAACGGCTTACCCAGCCGCAGACCCTGATGCAACCCGAAGCGCAGCAAAACCCGATCCTCTAGCCGGATGCCGCCGCGATCGCGCCACTGGGCGGCGGCCTCGGCGACCTCGGCCACCGACGGCTCGGTCAGATCGCCTTCGAATCCGCCACGATAGGCGAGGACGGATTTGGTGCCCACTGCCGTCGCCGTGCGCCGGTGCAAGATTTCCTCGAACGCCGACGCGTAGTCACCCGCGGTGTGTGCGGCCTGCTCGGCCACTTGCTCGAGGCGGACTACTTCGTGAGCGCGGCCACCGGAGCACTCGGCGATTTGCCCGACGTCCGCGACGCCGTCGGCGTACCCGGTGTCCACCAGCCAATCGCTAACGCCGGCGGCTTGCAGAAAGAGTTGGGCCAGCTCGATCTCGGTAAGCTGGCTGCGTCGCTGCCAATATTCGTCGGCGCCAGCGTGTTTGGGTAGGCCGAGCAGCGGTGCACAATGGTTGCGTAGTGCGAAGCCGAGCTGTGAGTCAAATCCGGAATCGAACTCGGCCAGCGGTTCGGTGTTGGCCTCGTTGAGGCCGTTCTCAAACCGCTGCCGGTCCCCCGTGGTCAGCCAGCAACCGTGCATATGCTGGTCGATCAGCGGCACTGCGGCAATATGATCCGCCAGCGCCGCCACCGTCACACGCTCCAGGCCATACGGAACTTGTCCGCCAGGTGCTCACGGTTGAGATGGGCGTACCGCTCGTGTTCGAAGCGGCGAACCGCGACCACAACGTCGACGGCAGGGTCACCGAGGATTCCGCGCAAACGCTTCGAATTATCCAGTGCGGCAGTAGTTTGCGCTTGGGAGTCGCAGAGCTGCACGATGCCGGCGCGGCCACGCTCCGAGTCGGACAGTGCCGCCGGGTCCACCGTGGTCTCGGGTGGCAGTAGGGCCTTGTCCTTGATTCCGTCCAGCGCTAAGCCCAGGATTGCCGCCGTGGCGAAATATGGGTTGGCTGACGGATCGACCACCTTGACTTCGACGTTGCCCCCGTACGGGTTACCCGGGCCGCCAACGATGAAGCGCAGCGCCGCTTCTCGGTTTTCGGTTCCCCAGCAGGCGTAAGCCCCAGCCCAGTTGCCGGGGTGGAGTCGCAATGCGGACACGATCGACCCGCACAAGACGCCCTGAGCCTCCGGCAGCCCGCGCAGCAACCCAGCCACCGCGTTCTCCCCTTTGCTGGTCATGCCGTGGGTCCCCGCGCCATCGGAGAACAACGGGCCGGCCGAGCTCGTCAGCGAAAAATGTTGGTGGGCACCGCATCCGACATCGCCGACGAATGGCGCCGGCGACAGGCTGACACGCAACCCATAGCGGCGCGCAACGCGGCCGATAATGATCCGGGTCAAAATGAGTTGATCGGCCGCGGCGACTGGCGATTGCGGCGTCAAGGAGATCTCGAACTGGTTGGCCCCGAACTCGGGGTGAAACTGCTCAATTGCCACACCGGACACGGCGGCGGCTGCAGTCACGTCGCGAACGAAAGCCTCGTGTTCAAGTACACCGGCCAGGCCGTACTGCGCCCACATCGTCGAAGGCAGCCGACGGCCGTCGGGATTGACAAGCAGGAATTCGATCTCGTGACCGACGATCGCCTCGATGCCGACTTCTGCGAGTGCCACTTCGACGCGGCCCAGCGTTCCGCGGCTGCACGCGAGCACAGGCGTGCCGTCTTGCTCGAAGAACGAACCAGGCGCCCAGGCCACCCCATCGCCGAGGATGCGTAAGGCGGACAGGTCAATTCGGACGCGTTGGTCACCGACGACGCCGATGTGTTCGGTGAACGCGATGCCCGTCTGGTCGATCGCGAAACCGTGCCAGACCCGGCTGGCGCCCAGGCCGGGCTCGGCGAATGCGTTGGTCCGGCGTCTCGGTACGGTCTTGGCCTGCGTCAGCCCGGCCGGATTGACCACGGTGCCGATAACCGCGTCAACGCCTTCGGCCTCAAGTTGGGCGATGGCCGCGGCGGCGAGCGGTGTGGTGGTCATCTGCCGGGCGGGCCCGGTAGGTCAGACCCGACTCGGCAGCGTCAGCTTGCAGGTCTGGCCGATGTCCAGGGTCCGCAGCATGCGCCCCATGCCGACCCACAGCGCACAGGACATTGCGAGGTCGGCGAGTAGCTCCTCGGAGAAGTGCTCGTTGGCGCGACTCCAGAAGTCTTCGTCGTCGCGCAGCTTCGTGTGCTCGGTGCCGAATCGGTGGGCGAACTCAGCGGCCAGCCGCTCCTGTTCGTTGTACCCCGGCCAGGTGCGCCATTCCAGGGCGTGCTCATAGAGCTCCTCATCGACGCCAGCGGCAGGTCCGTCGGCGTCGCGGGTGTTCATGCACACGGTGCATTCGTTGTCGTGGGCGATCACCGCTCGGGCCAGCTCGCGGGTGCGCATCGGCAACCGATTCTTGTTGTAGACGACGTGGCTGAAATTGGCGATGGCGCCGCCGAGGTCCGGGGATTTAGTCGCCCAGCTATAGACGTCGTCGTCAGGGAATGTTCCGATGCGGCTCATGGCGAGATGGTACGCCTACGGCCGCGGTATCCAGCAACCCCGAAACGCTTCGAGGCGCCCGTCGAGCCGTAGCGTTATCGACCATTTCGATGTCGTCCATAGACAAATGGCTACCCTCTTCGCAACCTTACAATTAGATATGTGTCAAATACTATTGAGAATTAGATGTGTGTGGAATAGGCGCGCTCGCCGAGCTCGAACTGAGCCGGTATATCGCATCGTCATTTGCGGATCTGGAGGTTGTTTGCACCCGAATACTGTTGCGTGGCAACGTGGTCCCGCGATCCTCTGCTCACGAACCGCGTAAGCGCGATTCAACATTGAGCAGAGAGCTCACCCGAGATTTTCCTAAGTGCAGGCTAAACAGTCGCTAATAAAAATTGAAGGCGCATTCAGAATTTATCGACATAACTGACATCTTCTGATATATGCTCTGGCGGTCGGTGACCCGTCGGGGGTTGGACATTAAAAACTCATGTGCGAGACGCCGGCAATGGGGCGGCAACCCCATACACATCCATATCGACACATACCCGGATTGGAGGCTCGCACATGAGTCGAAACGATCGTACCCCCGCGCCACGCAGGCGTCGGATAGCTATAACTTCCGGCACGGCCGTCGGCGCCGCCTTTGCCGCGGCCCTGATCAGCATGGGTACCGCACCCGTGGCCGGCGCCATCATCGATGCGGATCCGCTGAGCGACTTGGTCGGTGCGCTCGACCCGAGCGCGTTCGTTTTGGGCGTGCCGGATGACGCGCTTGGGCTTCTGGCCTCCAACCTTGACGCTGACCTGTTGGCGCCCCTGGGCCTTGGGTCCCTCCTCGACCCGGTCATTGACGTCTTGGTGGGTACACCCTTCGGGGCCGCAACCGTGCCCGCCGACCTGTTTGATGCGGATCCGCTGAGCGACTTGGTCGCGGCACTCGACCCGAGCGCGTTTGTCTTGGGCGTACCGGATGACGCGCTTGGGCTTCTGGCCTCCAGCCTTGACGCTGACCTGTTGGCGCCTCTGGGCCTTGGGTCCCTGCTCGACCCGGTCATTGACCTCTTGGCGGGTTCGCCCTTCCTGTGATCTCGGCGCTGTAGTGCCT
>NZ_JBATXN010000302.1:0-1849 GCF_049673265.1 Mycobacterium sp.
TAAAGACGACTGTCCCGAGGCTCAGGAGTGAAAACTCGTTGAGAAATCCGCCGATACCATTGTGCGCTTATCTGCGCTCGATTGAAAGTAGGTTTCAGGTACCGATATCCCCAATCCCCTTGACGCAGCGGAAAATTCCACCGTCTGAGGGCATTGCCCGGCTCAATCCTCTTGACGCACTGTCAAATACGAAGCGCGGTTTCAGGTTTAGCGCGAACATGCGGAGCGTGTCGCGTGAAGGTCTAGACGCTCAGTGTGAAAAAGGGCCGCTCACCTGCGGCCCTTTTCTCGGTTAGCTGCCGGGAATCGAACCCGCTGCTCTACCAGGGCTTTTGGCATCTGAAGTGCCCGTTCGTTCCGTTTTCGTTCCGCTTCAGTCCCGCTCGTTACCTGTGGTTTCGTTCTCGGGTCTTGACGGCGTCAAGAGCGGTCATTTACGGCCGCGAGCTGCCGGCTTCAGACGTACCAGGGGCCGGGTGATCAGGAAGCGGTCGGGGTCATCGGAGCGTCGCGGATCTCGGTTGGCCGCGGCCAAGCTTGCGCCCCGAGGATCGACGCGGCCCTCCCCGGCGGGTGGTCCCCAGAGGTTCATAGGCCTGCTCGGCGATGCTGCGACGGTAACGGGAAAATAACGGGGCATTCCGCCCGCTCTGGCGGCCACACCGCACGGCGTCTCCCCTGTTGCCACTGGACGATCAGACCCTGATGCCCCGACTGTAAGCCGGTGGAAGGGTCGAGCTGAAATTTGCCGTAAAGCGTTGTGCATTCTAGCGTTTGAGCCACGGCTTGGATGGCTGTGTCGGTTGTTTCCTGCGCGTCTCGCAGACATCGTGCGTACAGAACGCCGGCCGCAAAAGCCTGTGCCGCAACGTAAGGAGGATCAGTCCCCGCCTCTTTCCGATAGGCCTCAACAAACCAATCCGAATCTGGGCCTTCATCGGGCTCGATGGCTGCCGTCGGGAGCCATTGGGCAGGCCCCAGGAGGCCTTCTCGTTGATGGCCCAGTGCGGTTAGGACTTCGTCCACACCAGCTCCGACAAACGCGGCAAAGCGCCATGGGCGGGTGAGTAAGAGTGAGGCAACAGCCAGTTCGTCCGCGAAGTTCCCTACCACAAGGAGGACATCGCCGTCGGGCACCGCCGGAACCATCGCCAGTGCCTGAGACGGCGCAAACGCGGTTGAGGTGAGATCAAGGTGAAGGTTGGCTGCCGTTGTCGCAGCACTTTCTGCCACCTCTTTACCAAAGCCCGTCGTGCTGTAAAGAAGTGAAATCGTCGTGATTGACGGGTCGACCGTGTGCGCGGCTTGCAGGGCCGCACTGAAATAGGTGGACGCCGGCGCAATGACATTGATTACCTGTGGAAAAGCGGACCGACGCAGACGCGAACTAGCTCCGCCATGGTTCCACAGCACACGTTCACAGGCGCGTGCGGCGTCGAGCATGGGACCACTGCCATACGGTCCGAAGAGGACATCCGGCTCGGTTGCCAAGGCAGCCTGCATTGCGGCGCGAATATCTTTCCCGGTGTCGCGTACATCGAGCGCGACGCTGGTCCACCGCGGTGGAAGGGCCGCGCTCTTTGCCCAGATCGCAAGCGCTGTCGCGCCTGCCCGTCCGTACAGGCTTAACGGGCCACTCAGCGGCGTTACCAGAGCGGCACGAAGGTTCGCCATCCGGCCTCACGGTTGGTCCTGCGGATCGGCACCACCCCGCCGTCCTCGTCAGCGCAGCTCATAGGAATCGCGCGCAATGCGGAAGAAGTCACCGGCACCGGCGTCTGCGGTTGTCATGCCCAGTCTTAAGGCGCCGGGGTAGCCGGGCCTGACGTGTCACTGCTTATCGGGCGGC